>CAYSJY010000021.1:0-17566 GCA_964431705.1 uncultured Muribaculaceae bacterium
ATAAAAAAAGACAAATAAGTACTTTTTATACCTATTTGTCAACAGTCTGAAAGAATCATTTAATTGATTCTTTTTTGTATATTAATTTTATTTTTGTAAAATATTATTAATGGTGATTTTATGCTAGGTAATATTTTGAGTATTAATTTTAGTGAGGTTGTAAATGTTTCTTATAGGGCTGTTATATCGCTTTTTCTTTTGTTTTTTATAACTAGGTTAATTGGCAAAAAACAAATTTCAGAACTTAATTTATTTGATTATGTAATTAGTATTTCAATTGGTAATTTTGCAGCTGAAATATCAATGAATTTAGATTATCAAATTGTAAATGGCTTAGTTGCAGTGTTAATTTTTGGTTTGACTGCATGGTTAGTTTCTTATTTTTCAATGAAAAGTATTTTGTTAAGACGTTTTATAACTGGTAGACCAACTATTATTATTTATGATGGTAAGTTTGTTTATGAAAATTTAAAAAAACTTAAAATGGATATGAATGATTTTTTAGAGGTAGCTAGAATTGCGGGATATTTTGATGTTTCTAAAATAAAATACGCGATAATGGAAGCTAATGGTAAGGTAAGTTTTCTTTTAAATGAAAATGAAAATCCTGTTAGTGTAAAAGATGCTAAATTAACTCCTAAAATAATTGGATTACAAGCTAATGTTATAATAGATGGAAAAATAATGCATAAAAATTTAGCGGTTATAGATAAAGATGAAAAATGGTTATTAAAGCAACTAAAAGTAATTGGTATAAATAATTATCAAGACATTTTATTAGCAACTGTAGATAGTGTAACTAATAAGTTAAATGTTTATGGTAAAAATGAATCTGTTTGTGTTAAGAACGTGTTAGAGTAGTATTTTCTGGTTGATTAAGTTTAAGTTTTTGTGTTATTATTTACTTGGTGATAGTATGAAAGATAGGTTTATTAGTTTTATTAAAAAAAATAAATGGTTTTTATTTACTTTTTTATTATCAACGTTTGTTGTGTGTATTTTATACACTTTGCAAAAGATAGCTCCTTTTGGAAATAATTCTATGTTAGATGTTGATTTTTATCATCAATATGGACCATTACTTAATGAACTTTATGACCGTGTAAAAAACGGCCAATCTCTTTTATATTCTTTTAATACTGCCGGGGGAATGCCTTTTTATAAGAACTTTGCAAATTATTTGTCTAGTCCTTTTAACGTGTTATTGTTTTTATTTAAAAAAGAAAACATTGTAATGGCTTTTTCCATTATAATAGGGTTAAAGGTCATCTTTGCATCAGTTAGTATGCAACATTATTTACATAAGACTTTTAAAAAGAATTGTTTTGTTACAGTTATATTTGGTTTGTTATATGCTTTGTCTGGCTATTTTTGTGCTTATTATTGGAACATAATGTGGTTAGATGGAATGGTGTTTTTGCCAATTATAATGCTTGGTATAAACAGAATAATAAAAGAAGAAAAGCCTAATACCTATATTATTAGTCTTGCTGTTATGCTTTTTGCTAATTATTTTATTGGTTACATGATATGTATTTTTAGCGTTGTATATTTTATTGGGCTTTTTTGTTACGAAAAGAATTTTAAGTTAAAAAACATTTTAAAAAAGGGCTTGATGTTTGCCTTGTCATCCATCATTGCTGCCGGATTAGTTGCCTTTTTATTACTTCCAGTTTTTTATTCTATGTCATCAATTAGTGCAACAGGGGATTCTTTTCCAGTGGCTGCTTCTTCATTTTCAATTACTGATTATATTTTTAATCATATAACTGGTGTTTCAAGAACGGTTTTTGCCAGTGATATATTACCACTTCCAAACGTGTATCCAGGTTTAATTTGTCTTGTTTTAGTACTTTTATTGTTTTTAAATAAAAAGATAAATATAAGATTTAAAATAATTTCTTTACTAGCTATTTTATTTTTCTTCTTTTCGTTTAACATCACCACTTTTGATTTTATATGGCATGCTTTTCACGTCCCAAATGATTTACCTTATCGTTATTCGTTTATTTATACTTTTGTCTTAATTGTTATTGCTTATTATTCGTTTTTAAGAATTAAGGATGTATCTTTATTTAAGGTGTGTATTTCTTTTGCGGTTATTTGTATAATACTTTTATTAGCAGCTAAACTAAATTTTGAAAATTTAGATGAAAACAGAATAATCACGTGTATTGTTCTTCTGGTTTTATATTTTATTATTTTCGTGATTTTCAAGAATAAAAAAAGTAAAAAGTTTTTGTACGTTATTTTTATGCTTGTGACATCTTATGAGGTTATATATGGCATTGATTATAATTGGAGTATCAACCATGATATTGCAACTTTTATGCAAGATAAAGATTCTTATCAAGAATTAATTAGCACGATACGAGAAGATGATAATGGCTTATATAGAATTGAGAAAACTGATTATTTAACTTTAAATGATGGTGCTTGGTATAATTATTATGGAATTTCTGTATTTTCTTCAATGGCGTATGAAGATACGGCCAAAGCTCAAAGAAATCTTGGTTTAGCAGGTAATAACATAAATAGTTATTATTATAAATATTATCAGACACCAGTTTATAACACCATTTTTAACATTAAATATTTATTAGGTAATTACATAGAAAATGATTATTATGTTCCAATTTTAACAGTTGATAATTATACTGCTATTGGTTATAATTACTCGTCTTCTATTATGTACGCTGTAAATGATGACTTAGAGGATTTATATCTTTTAAGTTATGATCCGTTTTTAAATCAAAGTGAATTTGTTTTATTATCAACTGGAGTAGATGACGTATTCGAAAAAGCTCAAGTTTCCTCTGTTTCTGGTGGTGAAATAACTAATGACATTTTTTATGATAATTCAAACGGGACATTTAATTACGAGTTAGATGAGTATTCTGATTCTCTTACTTTTGTTATTGATGATGTTTATGAGAAAAACGTTTATTTATATATAGCCGGTAGTAGTGTAAGTAGTTTCATGGTTAACGGTTCTTATTATTCTTTAACTAGTGATGAGTATTACGTTTTTGATACTGGTAAAATATATAATGACTCTTTAACAATCACTATTTCTTTTGATGATTCATCAAGTGGAAGCTTTATTTTTAACGCATACTATTTAAATGATGATGCATTTAATGAATTTTATGATGAAATAGTTGATGAAGCTTTAAACGTAAAAAAATATAGTGATACTATAATAGAAGGTGACGTAACCGTTAATGAGGATAAATTAATGTTTACTACCATTTCGTACGATGAGGGTTGGAGTGTGTATGTTGATGGAGAAAAAGTAAAAACTAAAAAAGTTATGGGTGCTTATTTAGCTTTTGATATAGATGCTGGATATCATGAAATAAAATTAGTTTATTACCCTAAAGGAATGAAATTAGGTGTAATAATAACGCTTATTTCAATAGTTATATTATTCGTTTATAATTTTAAATTTAATAAAAAAGTTATAAAAGATAAATTTAATGTTTAAATTTATCTTTTTTTGTGTTAGAATGTATATAGTTACAATATGATATCAGGAAATGGTCTCATATTAAAAGGGGTAATAAAAGGAGGTTAGTTGTGATAGGAACAATAGAAAGAATTAAAAACAGTGTCTTATTAAAGTGCAGTACTCTAAATGATGAAGTTCTATCTAAAACTTTAATCGAGTTAATAGATACCAGAATATACCAATTCTCTGAGGAAATGGTTAGTATGCTTGGTGCGATTGGTTCTTTTACCGAAGAGGATTTAAGAAAAACGATAAATGATATTATAAAAACCCCAATAATAAAGAAGATTAAAAGAAAATTATTCATTGATTCTTTGGCACTACAAATTACTAATGATACATTTATTGAAGATAACATAAGCGATAAAATATCAATTGATAAAATTAAAAAAACATATGTTAAGGAATTAGAGGATAATAAGAGTTCTAATCAACTTAATATGACCGAGAATTTAAATTTAGATGAGATAATAAATGGTTTAAGGTTGTATGTTGATAATAACATAGTAAGTTTAATAAGTGAAAATAGTACTTTATCAAAATCAATTGTTAAACTTGTTGATGATTTAAAAAGTAATTTACAAACTGATTTAAAACGAATGATAGAAGATTTGGATTTAAGATATCAAAATATTTTGATTGATGAATTAGAATTAGAAAATAAAAATAAAGTAAAAGAAGAAAAAGGGGATGATGATATGTTTGAAGAATTATCTTTAAAAAGTAACATATTAGAAGAAGTAACAGAAAAAAAAGAGGAGAAAAACATATTTGATAGTTATGATGATATGACGTTATTTAACAAGGTTATTTTGAGTTTAAATACGCAAGAAGAAAAACTATCTAGAATGGAAAGTAATTTAAAGGCACAAAAAGAAGAAGTAGATAAAAAACTTGCCTCTACTAATAAAGAGATTGAATCTAATATCGAAAGAGAAAACGAATTAACTCAAAGAAAAGCTACTTTAGATAAAAAGCAAGTTGAGCTTAATTCAAAATTATCAGAAACTGAGGTTATCTTCCTTAACATGAAACCACTTATTAAAGGTTTAAGCAAAATTAAGGACTCTAATGATGGAGGTAATGAAAATGAGTAAATTATTAAATACGGTATTAGATAAGATAAGTGAAAACAACAATGAATATAGATCTGAACTTAGTATTTTAAATAACAAACTAGATGAAAAAACAACTGGATTAATAGGAGATATTGTAACTCTTTCAGGTTATACGGTAGATTTTTCTAATGCGATTAACATTGCTAAGAATGATCTTGTAGAACCTCTTTCAAGAGTGTTGGAACAATATGTTATTAAAGATTTAAGAAACGTTGAAATGGTTAACGAGCAGTTTATTGAAAAAATTAATGATAAATTAGAAACTGAAAAAGTAAATACCATAGAGGAAAAAGAATTATTTAATGAGAATTTAAGTTCTTTATTAAATGATAAATATTTAGAAATTGTTAAAATTAAAAGGACTGGCTTTACTGATGAAAATGGTGTTAATGCTGTCGTTGAAACAACGGTTGATAATTTTGTTTCAAGTTTAGTTGAAAACGCAAGCGTTGATGACGTTAAACTAGCTAATGTAGTAAGTAATTATAAGGCTGATGTTTACTCGTTAGTTGATGATTCTCTTTCAAAGTTAAGTAATATGTACTTAAATAACTTTGTTACTGAAGTATCTAACGCACTTGATGTGGCAGGTACTTATGATACTGATAATGAATTTGTAACTAATAGTGAAATAGAAAAACCATACATCCCAGATATTAACCCTATTCCTGAAATAGATGTGCCAATTACTGGGGTAGAAGAACCGGTGGCACCACAAAAAATTGAAATGCCAATTATTCCTGAAATTGAACCAATAATTCCTGAGGTAAGTACACCAACTGATGAAGAAGTATCAGCGATGGAAGTTAACATACCAGAAATTGACGAAGTAAAAGAACCAGTTGAAAAACCTAAGAAAACATATGATGTTGAAGAAATTTTAAAAATAGCTAAATCACCAATAGTAGCTGAAAGTAAAGATAATATGACCATTAAAGATAACGTAGATACTTTAAGTGATAAAAGCATGATTGAAACTGAGTTTGATGCAAGAGAAATAGTAGAAGAAATGATTAGAAGGTTTACTAAAAGACTTGATAAAATTGATCAAAGAAAAGCTAAATATGAAGAAGAAAGTGCAATGTTACAACAAGATGAAGCTTTTGTTAAAGATTTAGTAGAAAGTGCTAAAAAGAAAAAGGCTGAGTTAGATGAATTTGAGATGGAATTAGATAAGAAAGAAAAAGAACTATCTATAAAACAAGAAGAGTTAGATAAAAAGATAAATGATATTATGCCTTTTGCAAACGCAGTTATGAAATCCAGTGAAGAAGAATCTTAAAAAAGGTTCTTTTTTTTGTAATTTATTAATCATGTTAACATATATTTAATTAGAAAGATTTGGAGGATAATATGATTAATAAACAAAAAATTTGGTTTATAACATTATTTAGTTTAATATTAATATTAAGTGTATATTATATCACTATGCCAAGTGATCTTTTAACGGTAAGTACGACCACTTCTGATACTGAAGAATCAACCACCACAACTACAACAACTGATGAAGAAGTTAGTCAAACAGATGTGTTAACTGCGTTACAAGTAGAGTTAGATGAAGAAAGACAAGCATTAGCAGCCGAATATAATGAAGTATTAACAAGTGAAGATGCCTCAGTTGAAGAAAAAAGTAATGCATATGACGGTTTAAAACAAATTGATGAATTAAAGTCTCAAGAAGAAAAATTAAGAAACAAGATAAAAGAATCACTAGAACTTAATAGTTTTGTAAAAATAGATGGAACAAACATAAACGTTACGGTAAAAAGTGAAGATCATGATTATTCTCTAGCTAATGATATAATGAGACTAATAAACGAAGAATACGACTCTAAAGTATACGTTTCGGTTAAGTTTCAAAATTAAGTACCTTTTTATTGTTTTCTCATAAAATAATATAGAAAAATATTAAAATACCTCTTATTTATAAGAAAGTGGGGAAATCATGGGAAAACGGGTACTAACTAAAAGAGAAAAAGAGATTTTTGATTTGTTAATAACTAATAAAACTACTAAAGATATTGCTAATAAATTGGGTATAAGTGAAAAAACCGTTAGAAATCATATATCTAATGTTATGCAAAAACTTGGTGTAAAGGCAAGAGCATGTGCAGTAATTGAACTTATAAAATTAAATGAGATTAAACTATAAAATCGCATATTTAATGCGATTTTTTCATATTATTTAATGGAGGATTTAATATGCTAAGAAAATTTGCTTATAATAGAATTTTCAGAACCTCGGGGATGTTACTTCTTTTTCTTTTATTGCTTTTATTTCCAGTTTCTAAAGAATATTCTTTAGATGATGAAAACGTAAGTACAGCAAGTAAAACGGTAGCTTTAAATGAGGTATACTTAATTGATAAAGATGGTTACGTTGCAAGAACAAAAGCAGAAATTTATGGAGATACTGATGAAAAATATGCCGAGAACTTAATAGAATTATTAATTATAGATGGTAAGTATTCAAGTAAGATTCCAAATGGCTTTAGAGCACTTATACCAGCGGATACAAAAATAAATGAAATCACGTTAGATGATGATAGTATAACGGTAGATTTATCAAGTGATTTATTAGAATTAAACAGTGATGTTTTGAAAAAAGTAATAAGTTTGATTACTTATAATTTAACAACGATTGATAATGTAAAATACGTTTATTTAAAAGTAGAAGGCGATTTATTAAGTACTTATCCAAATAGTAATGTTAGCATAACTCAACCATTAAAAAAAGAAGATGGAGTAAATATTTATTATGATGCATTTAATTATAAAAATACCAGTAAAACAACCGTTTATTACGTAAACAAAAGTAATGATGGTTATTACTATGTACCAATAACAAAAATAAGTAATGATAATCGTGAAAAAATTAAAATCATAATAGATGAATTAACCTCATCATTCATATATGAAACTAATTTAATGAGTTTTTTAAACTACAATACAAAACTAATAAGTTATGAACTTACTGATGAAGTGCTTACCTTGAACTTTAATGAGTTTTTATTTGATGATGTATCAAACAAAAACATACTTGAAGAGGTTATATATTCAATTTGTTTATCTGTTAGAGATAATTATGATGTTGAAGAGGTTATTTTTATAGTAGATGGTAACGAAATTACAAAAAGTGTGTTAAAAGATATTGAATAATTCTTAATTTTGGGTTATAATTGATTTGTTCGTTTAAGAACAAACAGGTTGTCCTGCTAGCTCAGCTGGATAGAGCAACGGCCTTCTAAGCCGTGGGTCAAAGGTTCGAATCCTTTGCAGGACGCCATTTATTAAACTAAAAAAACCCTTTTTTAAGGGTTTTTTATATTTTACCAAACATAATTATAAGCTGATACATATACTTTATACTCATCAAATGATACATCATCATAATTTTTATCATATGGATAATAAATGTTAAAAGTTGATTTGTTGCCATCTCTTAAATTATAATCATAGGAACTACTAAATCCAACTAATTTTCCGTCTTTATAAAAAACAACAGCAACAACAATGGATTCTAATTCCTCACCAGCATTATTGGTAACTTGAACAACTATTTTTTCTCCAGTATCATTATTAGTAATTTCTATTTGGTTAGAATAATTTATGTAATAGTTTTCTTCTGCGGTAATATTTATTTCATAATTACTATAATTACTTGGGGTATCATAAAACTCACATGCCATTTCTTGATTTTTATAAATTGATAAAATGCAAGAATCGCTACCTAGTGAGTTTTCATCGGCATCATAAAATACTGCCTCAATTTCAAGACTAACATCTTCGTCATTACCATTTTTAATAATAGCAACCAAAGAGCCATCTAAAGCTTCATCAATTTCGCTAATTGATATGTTTTCTTCTATTTTTTCTGCATCAAAATCACTACTAGCAATACCAGAACTTTGATTTGACTCATCTACCGTAGAATTACCACATCCAGTTAGTAAGAACGCCAAAATAGTACTACATAATAAACAAACTAATATTTTTTTCACTTTTACTTTTCTCCTTTCGATAATATTATACAATATTTTTATAAATTATGAAATAAAAATGGCGAAAATGTGTTTTTTTATACATTTATAATATCTTGAAAAAGTCTATCATATTTTAAATAACTCTTAAATGAAAAAAATAATACCAGAATCATAGGTATTATTTTGTTTTTCCTTTTAAGACCTTTATTTTTTTAGCTATACCAAACGTAACTTGATTATTATTTGAGTTTGGTTTAATATTTGATTTTTCTCCATCATTATCAAATGAAAATGCTGGATATACATCGTTAAAAGTTAGCTTTATGTTACTAGATTTATCAATTATAATATGATCTTTGTATTTACTTAAGTTAATACTATTACTTAGGTAATCACGTGCTATTTTAACTATTAAAGAAGGTGTTAGTTCTTTAATAAGAAGTAGCTCTAATTTTTCATCATTTAGTATAGCATCATTATATATATTTATACCAGCGAATCCTTTTGAATTAGAAATCGCACCTAATATACAATTGGTATTACCTTTTATATTATCAGTTTCATAACTTATGTTGTATATAACTGGCTTTTTAATTATGTATTTACCAGCATATAATACGTATCCAGCTTTTTTTAAAGTTCTTTTTAATACTTGCGGTGTGACATAAGGTACGTGTGCTAAATATCCAAAAACAGATGTATAACAAGCAATTTCATCATTAACTTTAAATGAATCTAAGAAAGTTACCTCGCCATTTAAAATATCATTAGTTATTTTACCAGCGTCTTTATATTTGATATCTAAATTTTTTTTCATGTCATTAGCCGTTCCAGTTGGAACATGTGCGTATAAGCCTTTTTGATCAATCTTATTATAACCTTTATAAGCCTCACTTACCGTTCCATCTCCTCCGAGGGTAATAATAAGTTTTTTTTCATCATCTAACTCTTGTATTAAATTTGTTATGTCACCTTTTTTATTACTTGATATAACATCCGCATTAATGCCATTTTCCTTTACAACATCTTGTATTTGTTTTAGTTTTTTATTACTAAAACCAGTTGATACCGGATTATATAAAATGTTTACTTTTTCTATTCCTTTAATCATATTAAATAACTCCCAATGCCATATATATTATCACTTTTTTAAAAAAAATCAATTTTTTTTTAAAATTTTAGGGGAATTTTAAAAGTTATGGCTAATTATAAATGTGAGGAGGTGATAAAATAGAAAATTATTTTGTAAGACAAAAATCGGTTAATGATTGCGCAGCTGCATGCCTTACTATGATATTTAAAATGTATGGCCTAAACATTAATTTAGAAGAGGTAAAAAATGAGATGATAATGGATAGTGAGGGAGCAAATGCGTATGAAGTGATAAGAATATCTAAAAAACATGGTATTAGTGCAACTGGTTATAAAGATTTACAGCTAGATAAAATTAAATCTTATCCTTTTATAGCACACACCGTAAACAATGGCATACAACACTTTGTGGTTGTTATAAAGATAACTTATGATGAGGTTTATGTTTTAGATCCCGCAAAAGGAAAACTAAAAGTTTCTAAAAAAGATTTTCAAAAAATTTACACTGGCGTTATAATTACTTTTAAGAAAAATACTTATTCCTTTAAAAACTTATTTAAAGATAGAAAAATTATCTTTATGATAATATTTTTAATCATGTTTCTTTCCTTAATAAATATTTCATATTCATATATTCTTTCTTATATCATTGGCAATTTGGATAATAATCTTATATTTTCTTTCATACTACTTTTACTTATAGTTAGCCTTTTAAGGGAAATTATTACATTTATAAAAAAAAGAATATTACTTGATTTGCAAGTGAAAACTGATTTAAAAATAACTCTTCCAACAATAAGACGAATTTTATCACTTCCTTTAAAATCATATGCTAACTTATCTTCTGGAAGTTTGGTTGCAAAACTTAATGATTTATCACACATAAAAGAAATGGCTTATTACACACTGGAAATTTTGCTGGTTAATATGGTTATTTTAATAATTTTCTTACTTTGCATTTTATTTATTAACACTGGTTTATTTTTTATTAACGTTTTTACTTTTGTGATAATCTTTTTTCTAAATAAAAGATTTTACCGAAAATATCATTATAAAACATATGAATTACAAGTTAAAAACGAATCATTTTCTTCTTCTATAACAGATGCATTAAATGGTATTACAACGGTTAAAAACTTATCAAAAGAGCATTATTTTAATAATCAATTAAAACTTAAATACAAGTCATTAATAAATGAATATAATACCACTTCCTTTATATATTTAAAAAAACAGTTTGTTATTAAAATCATATTTTCTCTGTTATACATTTTTTGCTTTATAATTCTTATAAATAACAAAACAACAAACGTTAATTTAATTTTTACAATATACATAGAAACAATGCTCTTGGATTGTATAAGTTCGTTACACGATGTATATCCAATTTACGTCAACTATAAAAGTGCGAAAAAAAGAATAGAAGACATATATGACGTCGTTCAAATTAAAACTGGTAAAAAATTTAATGTAATAAATAATATAATGATTAATAATTTAAGTTATAAATATCATGATAAAGTAATTTTAAATAACGTTAATTTAAAAATAGAAAAAGGTAATTATGTTTTCATTTTTGGTAAATCTGGTATTGGTAAGACAACTTTATTTAAAATATTATCTAAGCAGATAAAGATAAAAAATAACATGGTATTTATAAATGAAGTTGACATAAATAACATAGAAGATTCTTATTTAAAAAAGAAGATGATTTACGTAGATCAAAAAACAAGATTATTTAATAAATCAATTAAAGAAAATATTTATTTAGGAAGTAAAAATAAATTAGGTAAGAATGTTAAAAAAGTAATTGATGATATGTTAGCAAAAGCTAATTTAAATTATGAATACGTAATTGATAATGTTAATTCTAATATATCTGGAGGACAAAAAAGCATTATTATAATTGCCCAAAGTTTAGTTAATTACTCAGATGTAATAATATTTGATGAGATAACAAGCCAGTTAGATGAAAGCTCAGAAAGAAAAATAATAAATGCGATAAAACAAGATTATCCAGCAAAAACTGTGATATTAACGTCGCATAGAATGAGTAATAGTGATATGTTTGATAAAGTAATAAAGTTAGATAAGTTAGATGTATCAAATAAAAAGAAAAAGGAGGATTAATGAATAAATTAAAAAAAGAAGAACTAAAAAGTATAAAAGCAGGAGGCCTAACAGGTTGGGCAGTAGCAGGAATAATTGCGGGTATTACGTTTTTAGTAGGCGTATTCGACGGACTTGCAAGACCATTTAATTGTAGATAAGAAAGGAGAGTTAAATGCAATTAAAAAAAGAAGAATTAAAAATGATAAAGGCAGGAGCCACGATTAGTGCATCGTTAATAAACGCGTTAATAAAGGGAATAACTTCATTTATGGACGTGGGTAGATACTTAGGAAGTAGCATAAGAAGGCTCTTTGGTAATGGTGCATGTCCCTTAGATTAAAACATGTAATTAAGATTGTTTTAATTATTGCATCTTTACCTTTTATATCAATCGTATTAAGTAATATTATAACCTTTATTTTACAATTAGGTAGAATATTAGGTACCATAATTAGAATAATTATGGAATTATAAAGACGGTTTTTATAAAAAAACTGTCTTTTTTTGTTTAAAAATAAGAAAAACTTGTTGTAATAAGATAATTTAGATGTTATAATTGTTATTAGAAAAAAAGAGAGGGGGGAAAGAAAAATGATAACTGTTAAAGTTAAGAACGGAAACGTTGATAATGCGCTTAAAAAGTTCAAACAAAGAGTAGCCAAAAGCGGTCTCCCTTCTGAAGTAAGAAAAAAGCAAGCATATGACAAACCTGGAGTTCAAAGAAGAAACGCTAAGAAAGAGGCTATTAAAAACAGTCGTAAACAAGCTAAACGTGATAGAGCAGCTTAATTTTTCTTTGCTCATTTATAATAAATAACTTACTATTTTACATAGTGAGTTTTTTTGTTTCTAAGCAAAATGGTTAACATACTTAATAAAATATAATGAATAAAATAAAACGTATGTAAATAACACTTTAAGTACTAAATAAAAATTCAAATTTTTGCATAGAATTTATTGGTGATTACTTTGAAGTTAAGACAACTGATAAATGATTTTACTGAATGCAATAATTTTGAGATAAAAATAAAGGATAATAAAGTGACTTTATATTATTATGATAAAATAAAAAATTTTTCTACGTCTAATGTCGCTATAATAACCAAAAATAAATTAATTACAATTCATGGGAATAATCTTGTTATTGAGCAAATGTTTTTAGAATACGTTACAGTTAAAGGAGAAATATTAAAATTGGAGTTTTCAAACAATGAATAACAACTTGGTAAAAATTAGAATAACAGGTAAAAACCCAGATTTGTTTTTAAAATTATACATTATAAATAAAGTAAATTATCGTAATTTAAAAAGAAAGAAAAACGTTTTAGAGTTAGTTGTTAATTATGAATGTTTTTTATATTTGAAACAAAAAAAGAGCATATATGATATTAATATAGTAAAAGAATATGGTTTTATTAAATATAAACATTTATTTTTAAGAAACATAAGTTTGGTAATAGCATTTATCATTTCTTTAATTTATTTATATATAATAAGTAATATATCTTTTAAAATTGATGTTGTGCATAATGATTCTAAAATAAGAGAATTAGTTTACGAAGAGTTAGAAAAAAACGGAATAGCAAAATATCATTTTATACCATCATTTAGTAAAAGAAGAGAGATATTAGATAAAATACTAAGCGAAAACAAAGATGAATTAGAATGGATTGAAATTAAACGGAAAGGAAGTACTTTATCTGTTAAAGTAACACAAAGAATCATAAATGAAGAGGAAGAAGAAGAAAAGCCAAGACATATAGTAGCTAAAAAAAGTGGAATTATAATAAGTATTAAAGCAAGTCATGGGGAAATATTAAAGCAGGTTAATGATTATGTTGAAGAAGGAGAAATAATAATATCAGGTGATATTACAAAAGATGATGTTGTAAAAGAACAAGTGGTTGCACAAGGAGTTGTCTACGCGGAGACTTGGTATTTAGTAAAGGTAAGCTATCCGCTAAATTATGAAGAAACAATTTACTTAAGTGAGGTAAAAAATAATTTAGTCATAAATATTTTTGGAAATGATTATTCTCTTTTTAAAAACTATTCCAAAAACTATATAGAAAACGCTAAAACGATTATAAAAGACAAAATATTTCCGTTTAGCATAAGAATAGAAAAGCAAAGAAAAATAAAAGTTAATAAGCAAAAATATACACAAAACCAAGCTCTTAAAATGGCCATAAAACAAGCCGTTAAAAAAATAAAGAAAAAACTGTCTAGTGATGAGTATATCATAGATAAAAAAGCTTTGAATTTTACCTTGAATAATAGTACAATAGAAGTAGAGGTCTTTTTTAAAGTTTGTGAAAACATTACTGATTATAAAGACGTTGATGAAAATTTATTAAATAATAATGAAAATAATGTAGAATAAAGAGGTAATATTATGTTTGCTGACTTTTTTTTAGAAGCCATCCATAACGTTTGGCCGATGCTTTTTATCTTTGCGGTTATATTAATATCAATTAGAATAACTTATTTAATACAAAATAAAGAAAAATTTATGTTTCATAAAGAACTACTTACTTTGTGTTTTATAATTTATATATTACTTTTATATTACATAGTAACGTTTCAAGATAATAATTATGGTACTAATAATTTTATTCCATTTAAAGAAATATTTAGGTATGATATTGACTCAAAACTATTTATAAAAAATGTTTTAGGTAATGTTTTACTATTTATTCCTTTTGGTATGTTTGTTACTTATTATGTTAAAATTAATAAAATGTACATACCAGCAATTCTTTCATTAATTGTTTCTTGTGCAATAGAATTTGCTCAAAGTTTAATAGGAAGAACAGCTGATATCGATGATGTTATTCTTAACGTAGTAGGTGGTATAATAGGTTACTTGATTTTTAAATCCAGTGGCAAGTTATTCGATAAATTACCAAGTTTTATGAAAAGCGAGATATTTTTAGATGCTCTTTCATTAGCATTTGTTTTCGTTTTAATATATCTAGCTTTTAAATTTGATTTTTGGAGTGTTTTGTCATGAATTATATTGATGTTATAAATGATTATCAAAGAGAAGTTAAAGAGTTGCAATTACTAAATGATTTTATAAATAATGCAACTTTATCATTAGGTTTGAAAAACGTTATATTTAATGTTATAATAGTAAGCGATGAAAAAATTCATAAAATAAACAAGAAATACAGAAACATAGATAAACCAACTGATGTTATATCATTTGCTTTAGAAGATAATAAAATGATAGACATTCCTGGAATAAGACTTTTAGGTGACATATACATATCTTATGATAAGGTAAAAACACAAGCAAAACTATATGGGCATACAACAGAAAGGGAAATATGTTTTTTAGCAGTACACGGGTTATTGCATTTGCTTGGATATGATCATAAAACAAAATTAGAAGAAAAGAAAATGTTTGATTTGCAAAAGGAGTTGTTAAATAATTATGGCATCAAAAAAGAAAATAAACGTTGAAATATCAAGAGGAAAATACGTAGAAGAACAAGGATTTAAAAAAATTGGACTAAAAAGAATTTTAATGAGTTTTAAATATTCTTTTGATGGTTTAAAATATGCTTATTTACATGAGCAATCCCTTTTTTTACACATAATTGTTATGGTTATTGTAGTTACATGTGGTATAGGTTTTAATATAACACCAATACAATGGGTTATAACGCTTGTTATGGGTGCATTAATCTTGGTAGCAGAACTTTTGAATACATCTATTGAAGCAATTGTTGATATGATAACTGATGAGTATCATCCTTTGGCTAAAATTGCGAAAGATACTGCTTCAGCAGCGTGTTTTGTGGTAAACATCACGGCTTTAGGTATGTGGCTTTTTGTGTTTGTTCCAAAAATAATATCGCTTTTTAGGTAGATTTTATGAAAAAACTAAAGGACTTTTTTAACCGAGAGCAAAACTTACTTGTGCATTTTACCGCAACTATTGTGGTTACTATATGTGGTATTTATTTTGATTTAAAATTATATGAATGGTTACTTGTATATAGTATGATTGCACTTGTTATTACATCAGAACTTATCAATTCAGCGATTGAGTTAACCGTTGATACATACACAAAAAAATTTCATCCACTTGCAATGGTTGCAAAGGATGTTGCGGCAGCTGCTGTCGTTGTTTCTGCTTTTACTGCGATATGTGTTGGATTATATGTTTTTTTACCTAAATTTATTAGCTTAATAAATTAAAACACTCATTATTTATGAGAGCTTTTTTATTTTTTGTTTTTCCATTGCGTATTTTAAAAGGTCACAGTAAGCAGAATCTTTAAATACCTTATCGTTATTTTTTAATATTTCGATATTTGATAAAATAGTATTTTCATCTTCACGTAATATAACCGTGGGATTAATAAGCTTAAGATAATTTTCATAATTCATTACTATGTTATGTGAAAGATCAAATACAACGTCATTAGCTAAGGCAATTGAGTGATAGTGTTTTCCGAATATATGATTATTTTCCAAAAGAACAGCAGCGTTATTAATGGTATTACATTCTTTCAAATAGTCTAATGTAACAGTATGACATTTTGCTTTATAAGCACTTGTTAGTTCTCTATCTAATGGAATATTTTTGTATTTTACTTTACTATTATCTAACAGGGTTAATGAAATAATTCTTTTGTTATCTTCTAAATTAGCATCTTTAATAAGATTAGACAAGATAAATGACTCTAAACTATCATTTAAATCATTAAATCTTTTTTTGCTTAATAATGCACAACTGTGCATTAAAAAAAACCTATAAAGTGCATTTTTATCCATTTTATTTATGTAATTATTTTTAATTTCTTCTAACATTTCTTTTGGTACTTTATTAAGCGTGGATAACATTAAGTCTAAAGTCAAGTAATCACTTAAAGCATTAAATTTTATAAATTTGTTATAAAAACTAAGTTTGATTTTATAATTTAACAAAAGTTTACTTAGTAAAACATCATTAATAATTCCTGGAATATTTTCATTTTTTTCAAATAATAATCGATATTTATTCATAACGAGCTCCTTTTTATTGACACTTATACTAGCATAAGTTCTATTAGATGTCAAATTATGTTATAATAACATTAGTTAAGGAGATAATGTTTATGCAATCAGGATTCGTAAGTTTAACAGGAAGGCCAAACACTGGCAAATCAACTTTAATAAATGCATTAGTAGGTTATAAAATCGCAATAACATCTAACATATCAGGAACAACAAGAAATAATATACAAGGGATATATAATGATGAAGATACGCAAATAGTGTTCGTAGATACACCTGGTATTCATAAACCAAAACATAAGTTAGGTCAAAGATTAAATGATGAGGCTTATTTTTCAATAGATGACGTTGATATAATCTTATTTTTAATAGATGTAACAATGCCTTTTGGTAAGGGCGATAACTTTGTTTTGGATAAAATTAAAGAAGCTAATAAACCAGTGTTTTTAATATTAAATAAAGTAGATAAAATAAATAGTGAAAAATTAATTAAATTAATTGATGAATATAAAGACTTATATGATTTTAAAGAAATAATTCCAATATCTGCTTTAAAAGAAAAAAATTTAAAAGAATTAATAAAAACTCTAAAAAAATATCTTCCAGATAAAGTTAAATACTTTCCAGATAATGATTTAACAAACACAACAAAAGAATTTAGAATATCAGAACTAATAAGGGAAAAAGTATTAAGACTTACACATGATGAAGTTCCTCATGCTATTACTTGTATAGTTGAA
>CAYSJY010000022.1:0-17559 GCA_964431705.1 uncultured Muribaculaceae bacterium
ACTTTGAGACATTTTCGCAAGTTACTACTTAAGACATTATCACAAATTAATCATAAAAAACCAAAGCTCAAATTTTGATGTATTGACAAAATGTTTTTTTTATGTTACCATATGTGGCATTCAAGCAAAAGGGGGAGATTTGAATGCAAGATTTACTTATTGAATTAAGAAATAATGACGCTAAAATAAAAGAAATAGAAAAAGATGAAAAAATTTCTTTATCAAATGTAACTGGTGATTTAATAGTCCGTTTAAAAGATAAAGAAAAAGAGCTTGGTGGCGCCACTGAAAACAGGAAAAGAATTATAGAATCACAAATACAAAATATAAATAATGACATAGAGTTAGCAAAAGAACAAATTCATCCTTTATTTGATACAAAAAAAATAGATGTATATAAAGAATCTTTTGATAAGATTTTAAAATATGCAGTTGGTATGAAAGATGCTATATCTGAAATTGTATCTAAAAAAGAAGATGAATTGAAAACTGTTAAAAATAACATAATTAAAGCTAATGATTCAAATGATTTCAAATTAGTAAAGAAATTATCAGATGATGCTTTTAGTATAAATAGTAGTATTAAAAGTCACAAGAATATTTTAGCTAATGTTAATAATTTAGTTAATGATATAGAAAATACCATGGATAAAATTAATGATTTAACCTTTGAGAAAATTGATGCCATATTAAAAGGTTATAAAAGTGATATTATGGAAATCAATATTCTATTAGGTAATTCAAAGAAAAATGATGTGGTTTCAAATGATATTGATGAAAAAACAAAGAAAGATTTAAAACTGAAAAAAGAGTTGGAAGAAAAAATAGTTAGAATAAATGAGTTATTAAAAAAAGCAGAAAATGAAAAAGATGAAAAAGCATTAAAAGAATCTATTAATTTAATAAATTCTTTACCTGATGGGGAAGATAAAAATAAGTTACAGGCTAAAGCGGATGAGATAAAAGAGAATCTAAATAAAAAAGTCGAAGAGGAAAATGCGCAAAAGGCAATTGAAACAGCAACGATTACTGGCTCTAAAAGTGATATTCAAAAAGCTTATGATGCTGTTGGTTTAATTAAAAATGAAACTAAAAATGAAGAGTTAACCAATAAGTTAGATGAATTAGTTAAAAAAATTACCATGAATTTCATCTCAACTTTAAATAGATTAAAGGAAGTTTATGAAAGAAATAAAAATGCTAAAGTTAAAAGGGAAGAAATTACGAAGTTAGTTAGTGATTTCGATAACTTATACAAAGATGAAATACCAGAAATTGGTTTTTCAAAAAAATCGGCTATAAAAGATGTTGATTGGGTAATATTAAGTTATAATGCAACTAAACAAAAAGAATATCAAGAAAATCAAGAGGTTGAAACTAACGAAAAGGGTAAGATTAAAAAGATTTTTAGTATATTTAAGTCTTTCTTAGAGTTGAAACCTATTGTATCTACAACAAAATTGATGGCTAAATTCTTTAAGAAAAAGCTAGCTAAGAATGTTGAAAAAGGCAATGATGAAAAAGTTAAAAAGTACGAAAACATCATAAGAGAAATGGATATAGTAAATAGTGTAACAATGTTTCGTAAGAAAAATGAAATTGCAAAAATGAAGCCTAAATTATATAAGAATGGTACTGATGGTCTAGATGCTAAAGAAAAAGATAAATATTATGTTTCTCAAAACGTAATAAGTAGTATCTTATTAAAACAATTATTAAATAAAACTGGGGAAGATGTTTATAAAGATAAATTAAGGGTTAAAACTGTAATTAGTCAATGGTTAGACTTATATACAAGAATAGGAACTGATGAAGTTGTGGTATCAGATCTATTAAAAAGAGAAAATGTAATTTATACTAAAGAAAAAATAAAAGAAGAAATAGATGAATTTTTAAATAATGCTCGTAGAGCAAAAAGTATTACTAGAGCAGAATATATCTCATATTTGGATGAGTTAAGAAACATTGACTTCTATAAGGCTAATTATGATGATTATTACGAAATACCAAGTGTTAAATATGAAGATGGATCATATTATGAAGAATTGGAAGACAAAAAAAAATATTATAAACAACCAGTTATATATAAAGATTTAGATAAAGAAATATCAATAAGTTATATTAAAAAGTAAAAGAAAGTGTCAAAACTTTCTTTTTTATGTTAGAATATTAGTAGGTGATTTAGATGAACGGCATTTTAGTTATTAATAAACCAAAGAATTTAACAAGCCGTGATGTTGTAAATGAAGTTGGTAGACTATTAAATACTAAAAAAATTGGTCATACTGGTACCCTTGATCCAATCGCTACAGGAGTTTTGGTTTTATGTGTTGGAAAAACTACAAAATTGGTAGATATAATAACTTCTGATGATAAAGAGTATGTTGCATCAGTTAAGTTAGGTATCTTAACTGATACTTTAGATGTAGAAGGAAACGTATTAGAAAAAAGAAAGTGTCATATTAATAAGGAAAAATTAAAAGATGTATTAAAATCATTTGTAGGAGCATATAACCAAGAAGTACCAATTTATAGTGCTGTTAAAATAAATGGTAAAAAATTGTATGAATATGCAAGAAATAATGAAAAGGTAGACCTACCTAAAAGAAGAGTTGAAATAAAGCAAATAGAGTTATTGAAAGTAAATGATGATACGTATAGTTTTAAAGTTATGGTCTCTAAAGGAACATATGTAAGAAGCTTAATAAAAGACATTAATAATAAACTAGGTGTTATAGGAGCAATGAGTGACTTACTAAGAACAAAACAAGGAAAGTTTAAAATAGACAGTGCATATACTTTAGAAGACATTTTAAATAATAAGTATAAATTAATATCTATAAAAGATGTTTTAAAAGATGAAAATTGTGTTATAATAAATGATAATTTATTTAATGTTGTTAAAAATGGTGGAATAATTGATAACGTTTATAAAAAGGATTACGTCACTTTTATATATAACGATGATGTTGTTGCAATTTATAAAACGTATGTCAAAGATAACACCAAGATGAAACCATATAAAATGTTTGTTTGATGGAGGAAATATGACAAATAAAGAAAAAGAAGAGTTAATAAAAGAGTTACAAAAATCATTTGAGATAATATCTATCTTAGATAAAGTAAAAAACAAATTAACTTTTGTTAAAATGTTGAAATTAGCAGATGACTTATCTGATGATAAAAAAGAAATAGTTTATGATTACGTTGTGAATAATTATAATGTTTATGGCGATGATGCTTGTTTAAACTTAAAAGATGATAAGGATAAAACTTTATTAATAAATATATTAGTAAAATATAATCAAATAAATATTGCATATTATGCCATGAAATACATGGAGAATCCAAAGAACTTAAGTAGTGATATAATATTAAGTATTTTAAATGAATTTGACGTTGTAACCATCGTAAAAGATTTTGGAATTTTATTTATAGATGAGTTATTTGAAAGAGAAGATTATTATAATATGTTAAAATTAAAAGATAAACTTCCTGGCTTTGTTATAAAAAGAATTTATAAAAAAATATTTTTATCCATAGAAGATTATTCTTGTGCTAATTATTTTCTTACTAAAGAAGAAAAACAAGAATTTACAAAGGTATTTGTAGAAGAAAAAAGCGATAACGGATACATCGCAAATGAAATATTAAAAAATAAAGATTATAAAAAAGAGGATTATGAAAAATTACTTCATATAGTTACGGTACATGCAAAAGCTGATGTTATATACGATGTTTTAATGCGTGAAAATTTATCTAATAATCAAAGAAATAAGCTTGAAAAGGCACTTTTAGATACTCGTGATATGGAGTATATAACATATTATTATTTCTTTAAAAAAATAGATGAATTTAAGTTATTGTTTGGAAGTGCTTTATTATTTTTAGCATATGTTCAAATGAACAAAGAAAAATTTAAAAATAATGAGATATTAAAATATGTAATAGATAAAATAAAAGAAGAAAATAATGAAGTTTTTTCATCAAAAATAGAAAGTAAAGTAGGAGTTAGTTATACTAAAAAACCTAAGAAAGATGTAAAATAAAGAAAATATTCTTGCATAATCTTGGATTTTAATGTATATTAGTATTGTTGCCTGTTCTTGGTTATTGGATCTAACTCCTAGCCGTAGCTCAGAATAAGGTGTATTAATAAAAAAGGAGGAACAAAAATGTTAAAAAAAGAAGTTAAACAAGCAATTATAAAGAAGTATGCAACTCATGAAGGAGATACGGGTTCTCCAGAAGTACAAGTTGCTATACTAACAGAAAAAATAAACGTTTTAACTGAACATTTGAAGACAAACATTCATGATTTCCACTCTAAAAGAGGATTGTTAATGATGGTTGGTAAAAGACGTAACTTACTTAACTACCTAAAGAAAACCGACGTTAACAGATATCGTGAATTAATCAAAAGTTTAGGATTAAGAAAATAAATTTGTTAAAAGTAGGCACTCTTTTTTGGGTGTCTTTTTATGTAGAAGGAGATGTATTATAGATGGAAAAAAGAGTATTTGAAATGAATTTTAAAGGAAGGGCTTTAATCGTTGAAACTGGAGAATTAGCTAAACAAGCTCATGGTGCGGTTTTAGTAAGATATGGAGATACGGTTGTTTTATCTACTGTATGCGTAAGTAAAGATGCAAATGTTTTATCTGATTTTTTCCCGCTTATGGTGCTTTATCAAGAAAAACTTTATTCGGTAGGTAAAATTCCTGGCGGGTTTATTAAAAGAGAGGGTAGGCCAAGTGAAGCTGCAACACTTGCTGCTAGAATGATTGATAGACCTATGCGTCCACTTTTTCCTAGTGATTTTAGAAATGAGGTTCAAGTTGTTAATACGGTTTTATCAGTTGATCCTGATAATTCACCAGAGCTTGCGGCGATGTTTGGATCAAGCCTTGCAACGTCAATTAGTAAAGTTCCGTTTAACGGGCCAATTGCGGGTGTTAAAGTAGGAAAGGTTAATGGCAAGTTAGTTATTAATCCAACCGTTAGTGAATTAGAAGAAAGTGAACTTGACTTAACGGTTGCAGGAACAAAGGATGCTATTAACATGGTTGAAGCAGGTGCTAAAGAAGTAAGTGAAGATGACATGTTAGAAGCTTTAATGTTTGGTCATGATGCAGTAAAAGAACTTGTTAAATTTGAAGAAAAAATAATTAAAGAAATAGGTCAGGAAAAGATGGAGTATGAAACTTTAGAGATAACTGACGAATTAAAAGAAGAAATTTATTCTCTTGCAAAAGAACCATTTGATAATGCTATGCGTATTAAAGATAAGCAAGAAAAATATAATGCAATTGATAAGGTAAAAGAAGATGTTATCGCTAAATTCGAATATGAAAATGAAGATTTAGATAAAGATGAGTTAAACGAACTTATTACCAAAGTCAAACTTTGCTTATCAGAAGTTGAGTATGAAGTGTTTAGAAAGATAGTTGTAAAAGAAAAGAAAAGGGCAGACGGAAGAAAGATGACCGAGATAAGACCAATTTCAACGGATATAGACCTACTTCCAAGAACTCATGGTTCTGCATTATTTACAAGAGGAGAAACTCAGAGTTTATCCGTTGTAACTCTTGGTGCTTTAGGTGAACATCAAATACTTGATGGGCTTTCACCAGAAGATGAAAAAAGATTTATGCTTCATTATAATTTTCCACAATTCTCAGTTGGTGAAACAGGAAGATATGGGGCTCCAGGTCGTCGTGAAGTAGGTCATGGTGCCTTAGGCGAAAGAGCGCTTTTACAAGTTATTCCATCAGAAGAAGAATTTCCTTACACGATTCGTGTTGTATCTGAAATATTAGAATCCAACGGTTCTTCTTCTCAAGCATCTATTTGTGCTGGATGCATGGCTTTAATGGCAGCGGGTGTGCCTATTAAAGCTCCAGTTGCAGGTATTGCTATGGGACTTATTACTGATGGTGATGATTATACTATCCTAACGGATATTCAAGGTATGGAAGACCACTTAGGAGACATGGATTTTAAAGTAGCAGGTACAAAAGATGGTATTTGTGCACTTCAAATGGATATAAAAATAAGTGGTATTACAAAAGAAATATTAAAAGAAGCGTTAGCACAAGCTAAAAAAGCGAGACTTGAAATACTTAAGATAATTGCAAAACAAATAAAAGAACCAAGAAAAGAAGTTAGTAAATACGCACCTAAAACAATGACGTTTGTAATTGCCCCATTAAAAATTAAAGACGTAATTGGTAAGGGTGGAGAAATGATTACTAAGATAATATTAGATGCTTCAAATGTTAATTCAGTTAATGACGCAAATGCAGTTAAGGTTGATTTACAAGATGATGGAACAGTTGTTATTTATCATACGGATCAAGACATAATTGATGAAACTGCAAAAATGATTAAAAACGTTGTTAAAGAGGTAGAAATTGGTAAGATTTATACCGGAAAGGTTGTTAAAGTAATTGAAGAATTAGGATGTTTTGTAGAACTTTGGGAAGGTTGTGAAGGCTTAGTACACATCTCTCAATTATCAGATAAAAGAGTTGCTAAAACATCAGATATTGTATCAGTTGGTGATGAAATAATCGTTAAAGCAACAGGCTATAAAAATGGTAAATTAACTCTTTCTAGAAAAGAAGTTTTAGTAAAAGATAAAATAAAAGATGATAAAGAAAGTAAGAAATCCTCAAAAAAAGAAGAAAGTGAAGATAAATAGTTTTCTTCCTTTTGTTATGTTATAATGTTTTAGTAGGGAGAAATAAAATGGATATAAAAGAAAAAGCAAAATTATTTGCGATTAAGGCACATAAAGGACAAGTAAGAAAAAGCGAATCAGATAAACCAATGATTATTCATCCTATTAGTGTTGGAAAATTATTAGAATCATATGGGTATGATGATAATGTTGTTGCAGCAGGTTATTTACATGATGTTGTTGAAGATACAAAATATACTATAAATGATATAGAAAAAGAATTTGGAAGTGATGTGGCACAATTGGTTATGAAAGCATCAGAACCTGACAAATTCTTATCTTGGAAAGAAAGAAAAACTCACACAATAAATGAATCTAAAAAATTACCTTTAAGAAACAAATTAGTTATTTGTGCTGATAAGATTAATAATTTAGAAGATTTATTTTTATTGTTTGAAAAAACTGGTAAACGAGATTTTTCAGCTTTTAAAAAAGGTGAAAAAGAACAAAAATGGTACTATACTAATGTGTATGAAAGTTTAATTTTTAAAGAGGATAAAGACTTACCTATTTTTGTTAGATTTAAAGACATATTGGATAAAGTTTTTTATAAAAAAGAAGATCTATTTTTAAAAGATACCATATTTAATGATGATAAAGATTATTATCTAGAATTAAAAAAATTACATGCTATGAAGATGGAAGTAAAAAGACTTAAGGAACTATGTGAATTGTCTAAACCATTTGTAATAGAATTTGCCGGTACACCTAGAACAGGTAAAACAACCACAATAAACAATTTATATGATTTTTTTAAAAAAGGTGGATTTAACGTAAATTTAATAGAAGAGTTTACAACTTCAAAGTATTATAAAAAAATATTAAAAGAAAAACTTTCTAGTGTGAGTGTTGAAGAATGTAACGTTATAATTTTACAAGAGGTTGTAAATCAGTTAAACAAAGCACTTACTCAAAATTTTGATATAATTTTGATTGATAGGTCGATAAATGATAGACTAATATGGAATTACATAAGATATATTCATAACGACATGAAAAAAGAAACTTACTTAAAGATTAAAGAGGAGTATAAAACTATATCAAGAGATTTAATAGATGTTTTAATTGTTACTTATGCTGATTCTTTAACGGCATTAAAAAGGGATTATTTATTTAGTTTGGCATTAGAAGATAGAAATTTCTTAAACTTTAAAAACATTGATGATTATAATGATGCAATGAATAATTTAGATAGTTTATTATCTAAAAGTGTATTATCATATTTTCCGATTGATACCTCTGATACTAACTTAAGGGATGTGTCAAAAAAGGCGGCTTTTCAAATATTGTCTGTTATGAGAAAGAAATATATAAAGTCATTTAATAAGAAATATAATATTTAAAATTATGTTGTTGAAATAGGCTGACTTACTAACTTTCTAAAATTTATTTTGACACATTTTAAACAAAGCATTATAATAGAATATATTCAAACGGAGGTGTCTTTATGTTTAAAATATTAATTGTAGAAGACGAAGAAAACATAAGAAGAATATTAAAGAAATATTTGAGTAAGTTTAGCATTACATGTATTGAAGCAGAAAATGGTAAGAAAGGATTAGATATTTTCAAAAAGAACAAAGATGGAATTGATCTTGTTTTAATGGACGTAATGATGCCGGTTATGGACGGTATAGAAACAACTCGTGAAATAAGAAAGATAAGTGATGTACCAATAATTATGTTAACTGCAAAAAATCAAGATGAGGATGAAATAGAAGGATTAGAAGTTGGTGCTAATGATTTTATTACAAAACCATTTAACTTAGATGTACTACTTCTTAGAATTAAAAAATTAATTAATTTAGATAGTGATAACAACTTGGAGTTGGTAAAAGAGCAACGTGCGATAAGAAAAAATGGAAGATTAATTCCATTAACAAAAAAAGAATATTTGATATTAGAATATTTCTTTGAAAATCCAAATATTATTTTAACTCGTGATCAAATTTTAAATAGGGTATGGGGAATAGATTACTTTGGTGATGATAGAGTGGTTGATACTAATATAAAAAGAATAAGAAGAAAAATTGATGAAGAGAAAAAATATATTAAAACATCAAGTGGAACCGGATACATCTTCGTCAAATAAAAAAAGAGTATCAATAAAGCTTAAAATATTCATCATAGTAGGCCTATTTGTTATATTAAACATAGTTATTAACTTATTGATAGTTGCATTATCAATAAATGATATATATTTAGGTCTTGAAAAAAAAGAATTAGAAAATGAATACGCACTTATCAAAAAAAACATAAATAATGAAAATGAACTTTCAAATATAATTTATGATGCAAATAGTGAGGGTATAAAAATAAAGTTATTGGATAATGATTTTAATCTTCTATATACTATTTTTAATGATAATATGAATAACAAGTTTACAAACTTAGACTTGATGCTATTAAATTCTTTGGATGATGATGAAAGTAAAATAATAACGTTAGAAAATTATAATAAAAATGGATATGATTTGCATTTGGTTGGTAAGACGCAAACTGGATACACTATTATCTCAACATCTATTGAGACTCTAAAAAAAGAAGCGAGAACAAGTATAATAGTTATGTTTGCATCTTCTATTATTACTTTTATAATTCTTTTGATATTAGCTTATTTTATATCAAGACTGGCAAGCAAAAAAATAAATGAAGTAAAAGAAGTAACTGATGATATAACTAATTTAAAGTTTACTAAGAAAATAGAAGTAAAATCAAAAGATGAGATAGGTGATCTATTTAATAACATTAATTCAATGAGTGATAGTTTAGAAAATAACATAAAAGAACTTGAAAAAGCTAATAAAAAATTAAAAGAAGATTTGGTTTTAAAGGAAAAACAAGAAATTGCAAGAAAGAAGTTGATTGCAAATATTTCCCATGAATTTAAAACACCATTGACCATTATATCTGGTTATTCACAACTTATAAAAGAAGATATTGAAGATAAAGATGATAAGAAGAACTTGGAAATAATAATAAGTGAGTCAGAACGTTTAAGTGATTTAACTCATGAATTTTTAGAATTATCAAGACTTGAAAGTGGCAACATTCCTCTTAACAAAGTGGATGTAAATATGCAGGAAATAATTACTCGCGAAATTAATAAGTTAAGCATGAGAATAAATGATAAAAAGGCAAAGGTTGTAACGTCTTTTGAAGGAAGTCAAATAGTAAATGCTGATAAAAAACAAATTACTAGGGTTATAGAAAATATTTTAACAAACGCAATTAAGTTTGTTAAGGGCAAAAACGTTATAAAGATAAAAACTTATGATAACGGTGATTATTTTTACTATGAAGTTTATAATAGTGGTGATAATATAAAAGATAAGGATCTTGAGAATATTTTTAATTCATATTATAAAGATAAAAGTACTAGAAATAAAGAGGGTACTGGACTTGGATTGACAATAGTAAAGGCAATTGTTGATTTACATGATGGTACGTGTAGTGTTAAAAATGAAAAAGATGGTGTTACTTTTATAATAAGCATAAGAAAATAGTAGCGTTTAATGCTACTATTTTTTAATATCTAATATAACTGGTAATATAATTGGTCTTCTTCCTGTTTTTTCATAAACAAAAGATAAAATATTTTGTATTAATAAACCTTTTAATTCATTATAATTAGTACTTTTTTTTGTTAATTCTTTATGTACTGTATCTTCTGCTACTTTTTCTATTTTGTTTAATAACTCTTCATTTTCATTAACTAATATAAAACCTCTTGTCGTTATGTTTATTTTTCCAAGCAACTTTCTTTCACTCATATTTATGTTGCATATTGCAACTAGTATCCCGTCATCAGCCATTATTTTTCTATCTTTAATGACAACGTTTTTAATATCTCCAATTCTATTACCATCAACGTATATATCATCCGCTTGTATGTTTCCTTTTTTATAAACTTTATCTTTATTTAAAGCAAGGACATTACCATTTTCTAAAAGAAACGTTTTTTCTTTTGGAATGTCACAATCAATAGCTAAATCTTGATGAGCTTTAAGCATTCTATGTTCACCATGAATAGGCATAAAATATTCAGGATCAATTAAACGAATCATAAGTTTTAATTCCTCTTGATTAGCATGACCTGAGGTATGAATTTCATTTTCTTGGTTGTTTACGTATACGTCAACACCTTGTAAGTATAATTGATTAATCGTTTTTGCAACTGATGCATTATTACCTGGTATTGGATTAGAAGAGAAAATAACCGTATCAGTTGGTCTTAACTTAATTTGCTTATGGGTTCCGTTTGCAATTCTAGATAAAGCTGCTAATGGTTCTCCTTGTGATCCAGTGCAAAGTAAACATATCTCATCTGGTGCAAGAGTATTAGCAACGTCTGGTGAAACAAATATCTTATCATCTTTTATGTAGCCACCTTCAATTGATATTTCAATATTATTTTCCATACTTCTTCCGAATAATGCTATTTTACGATTGTGTTTTTTACATGTTTCAACAATGTGTTTTAATCTGTATATGTTAGAAGCAAAAGTCGCTATTATTATTCTTCCATTTTTCTTCTTTTCAAATATTTCTTGTAATTCTTCTTCAACTTTTGATTCACTAACTGAAAATCCAGGTGATAAAGCATTTGTTGATTCACTCATTAAAAGTCTAACTCCTTTTTCTCCGGTGTTTGATATTTTATGAATGTTACTCATTGGACCAATTGGTGTTAAATCAAACTTGAAATCACCAGTTTCAACTATTTTCCCATTAGGGGTTGTAATAATAATTCCATGTGAATCAGGAATAGAATGGGTTGTTGCAAAAAATTCAACCGTAAAATGTTTGAATTTAACAACCGTATCTTCTTTATACACTTTTAAATTATCATAACTTATGTTTTTATCTAAAAGTTTTCTTTTTATTAAACCACAAGCTTGATTAGGTGCATATATAACCGGAATGTTTACTTGCTGTAATAAATATGCAACCCCTCCGATATGATCTTCATGACCATGAGTTATAAATAAAGCTTTTACTTTTCTTTCATTTTCCTTTAAAAAAGTATAATCCGGAATAACATAATCAATCCCCATTAATTCATCTTTAGGAAACATAACACCGGCATCAATAACAATAATTTCATCATCATGCATTATGGCATAACAATTCTTTCCAATTTCTCCTAAGCCTCCTAATGCAACAACCAATGTTTCCGAATCATTTTTATTTAAATTTTTCATTTAAAATTATAAACTCCTTTCATAAAAATTTTTAGAATAAAAAAGAATTAACGCACATAATTATACTATTTTTTTGATGATTTGTCTATTATTTGATTACTTAAGATTTATTAAATTCTAAAAATATTGTGTAATGTAATTATTAATGGTAAAGGAGATAATGTAAAATGACTGCAACTGATTTAATAGGAGAAATTTTAAAAGCAACTAAAAATAATTATTCAAGTTTGTTTGAAGAAAGAGGGTTTGAAACGTATATTGATTTAGCAATAGATTTTATTGAAAAAGATAAAGAATTTAAAAGCTTAATTTCTTCCAATGAAAAAGATACGGTTTCAAAATTAGGAAAACTAAGCAAAAACTTATCTGATTTAAGAAAAAGAATTGAGGTTTTTTGTTAACTAAAAGAAATGAAGCGTAATAGTCCAATTGATGCTATATCATATTTAATTTTAGAATACAAAAACAAGATTTTAGCAAGCGATCAAAATCAAATTGATATTAATACGCTTTTAGGATACGACTTTTTTGTGCATGGTATAAATTATTATGAATTAATTAAAAATCTTGAATGTAACATTGAAAGTATAGAAGAAAAATCTAAAGGAAAAACGCTTTATAAAAAGAAAACAGACTTTGAAAAAGTAAAAATAATATTAAAAGTTTTATCGATGCTTTCTATGTTAAATAAAGAAAATGATAAAAAAAGTATAGAGAAAGTAATTTTGTTAAATGAAATTATAGCTAATATGAATGATAAATTTAAAAATAATATAAAGGCTCGTAAAACTGATTTGTTTGATATGCTTTATGGATATGATAATTTGAAAAACGTAAGAATAATAGATAACAAAGATGGGGTAAAAGTTTTAGAAGAAATTACCGATAGTAATGGTGTTTTTAAAGAATTTACAGAAGAAGAAATTGCTAGGTTATTATATAGTTTTTTCGTTTTATATGGTAATGAAAAAGAAATTATAAGTAATACTGATGATTTTGTTTTTAAAGATTTAAGTGTAATTGCTGATATTATAAAAAGAAGAGCTATCGATGGAGTAGATTCTTCTAAAACGATTGATGACATAGCAAGTGGAAAAATTAAGTTACATCTTAACGAACAAACATCACATAAGAAACTTTGATAAGTTTCTTTTTTTATAGTATAATTATATTGGTGATTAATGTGGGATTGTTTAGTAAATTAAAAAACGTGTTCAAAAATGAAAATAAAAAAGAAGATAAAAGTTTAGCAACTTACGAAAAAGGTCTTTCAAAAACAAGAAAAGGTTTTGTTAATAAATTATCTAATCTATCTAAAGAATATGATGAGATAAATGAAAATTACTTTGAAGAGTTAGAAGAGTTATTAATTAACGCTGATATTGGGGTTAATACCGTAATTGAATTTATGGATAAACTTCAAAAAAGGGTAAGTAAAGAAAAGATTAAGTCTCCAAGTGAACTTACTGAGATAATCGTTGATGAGTTATTTATAATATACGTAAACGAAGACATTTTAACTAATAAGATAAATTATAATAATAACGGACCTACGGTTTTACTTTTTGTTGGGGTAAATGGTGTTGGGAAAACAACAACTATTGCAAAACTTGCCTCTAAATTTAAAAATGAAGGTAAAAAAGTACTTTTGGTTGCGGCTGACACTTTTAGGGCAGGAGCTAAAGAACAATTATCGTTATGGGCAGAAAAAATAGGGTGTGATGTTGTAAAAGATGATAATACAACTGATCCTGCTAGTGTGGTTTATCAAGGGTTAGAAAAAGCAAAAAAAGAAGCATATGACTTAGTACTTATTGATACAGCAGGACGTTTGCAAAATAAGGTTAACCTAATGAAAGAATTAGAAAAAATAGGTAACGTTGCTAATAGAATTATTGAGGGTGCACCTAATGAGACGTTTTTAGTAATTGATGCAACAACCGGACAAAACGGTATTAGTCAAGCCAAGGCTTTTAAAGAAATAACTAATTTAACTGGTATTATTTTAACCAAGTTAGATGGTACTGCTAAAGGTGGTATTGTTATAGCAATAAAACAAGAAGTTGGTGTTCCAGTTAGATATATCGGTTTGGGTGAAAAACAAGAAGATTTAATTGATTTTGATATAGAAAAATATATATATGGTTTATTTAAGGATATGATGTAATATGGAAAATCGTAATTATTTAATTATTTTATATGATTATTATGGTGAATTATTAGATGAGGATGATAAAAGATATTTTGAAGATTATTACTTTGATAATTTATCTTTAGCAGAAGTTGCGTTAAATAACAACATTAGTCGTAATGCCATACATAAACATTTAAAGAAAGTACAAACAAAATTAATGTTTTATGAAAAAAAATTAAAACTACATAAAAAAGATGAACAGATAAAAAATAAAATCTCAAAAATAAAAGATGAGGATATAAGAAAATTAGTAATTAATATATTAAATTAAAAATATTACTTGAAAATAATAAAAAAAATGTTATAATTATTATGAAAATAATAAAAAGGAGTTTGATTATGGCTACAAATACAAAAAAAAGCAAAACTACAAAAAGTAATGTAACTGCTAAAAAAAGTTCAAATCCAGTTGGAAGACCTAAAAATACCTATGGTAAAGATACTTTATTAAACAATAAGAAATCATTTAAAGTGGATAAAAACGTTGTTGTAGATAAGCATATAGATGCTTTACTTTTAGTAGCGATTATACTAATTGTTGCTTGTTTAATTTTATATTTTTTCATTAAATAGGTCCTTGTGGACTTTTTTTTATGTTAATTTATATGTTATAATTAATGAGGTGATTAAAAATGTTTGATAGTTTAACTGAAAAATTAGAAACAGCATTAAATAAGATTAAAGGTTATGGAAAAATAACGGAAGATAACATAAGTAGTGTAATTAAAGAAGTAAGACTTGCTTTGTTAGAAGCTGACGTTAATTATAAAGTTGTAAAAGAATTTACCAATAAAGTAAAGGAAAAAGCATTAGGAGAAGAAGTGAAAAAGTCTTTGAAACCACAAGATGTTTTTTTGAAAATACTAAAAGATGAATTATTAGAACTTTTGGGTAGTGATGAAAAAGATATTGATTTATCAAAAAAACCAAATGTTATTATGTTAGTTGGTCTTCAAGGGTCTGGAAAAACTACCACAATTGCAAAATTAGGTAATTTATTCCGTAAGAAAAACAATAAAAAACCTCTTTTTATTGCTGCGGATGTATATCGTCCTGCGGCTATTGATCAATTAAAGCAACTAGGTCGTGAATTAAACATAGAAGTTTATGATGAGGGTCAAAATGATGCTGTTAAAATCGTTGAAAATGGTATTGCATACGCAAAAGAAAAAGGTTATGATTTGGTATTAGTTGATACAGCAGGACGTCTTCACGTAGACGAAAAATTAATGGATGAATTAAAAAATATTAAAACGAAAGTAAATCCAAACGAGATAATTTTAGTAATTGATGCTATGATTGGGCAGGATGCTATAAACGTAATAAATGGATTTAATGATTCACTCCCACTTACTGGTGTTATTTTAACTAAAATGGATGGTGATACTAAAGGTGGGGTTGCTTTATCGGTTAAACATTTAACTGGTGTTCCAATAAAATTTGTTGGAACGTCTGAAAAACTAGATGGCTTATCAAGTTTTGACCCAGAAAGAATGGTATCTAGAATTTTAGGTAATGGAGACATCATGTCAGTTATTGAAAAAGCTGAGTCAGTTATTAATGAGGAAGATGCCATTGATGCTGCTAAGAAAATGCAATCTGGTAAATTTGACTTAGAAGATTTTCTAAAACAACTTAAGCAAATTAAAAAACTTGGACCATTAGAAAACCTAATTAAATTACTTCCTGGAGCAAGAAAATTAGGACTTAATAATATTAGTATTGATCCTAAACAATTTTCTAAATTAGAAGCAATAATATCATCGATGACCATCAAAGAAAGGCGTAATCCAGATATTATAAAAGCATCTAGAAAACAAAGAATAGCATCTGGTAGTGGAACAACTGTAAATGACGTAAATAAATTACTTACTCAGTTTGAACAAATGAAAAAAATGATGAAAATGATGAAAAATGGTAATTTTAAAATGCCATTTTAAAAGTTATGTAAAAATATGTAAATAACCTATTCAAACATTTAAAAGCTTCATACTATAAAATAGATAAGGGGGATTTTAAATGTTTTTTAATAATAAATGCTGCGGGCAAAATAATTGGCAACAAGAAACATGCTGTGGTATGGAACAAGGTGAATGCAATCCAATTGTTGAACAACCAATAGAAAGATGCATAGAAAGAAACATTTGCCATCAAATTGAGCATATTTGTCCCATACATACCAGAATAATTAACAATCATATAATAGAACATACTTATAGACCAGAGTATACATGTTCCGTAGAAAATACCGTAACCAATATAGATCCTGGTTGCAGTGGACAAAATTTTTAAGAAAAAATTCCTAAGATTAGGATTTTTTTTCTTTTCGTGATATAATATCAAAGACGGGTGATTAATTTATGAATATTAAAGATCAAACATTAAAGGATTTATATAAAAGAATACAAAGATGGCTTTTGGTTACGGATGCTTATACTTCTTTTGCCACAGATATATTACTTAATAAAGAAATTTATAATTTATTTGTATCCAATGGAAAATTAGATGTTTCTTATGCAAAAGAGATATTAAGTGATTTAGATTGTTTGCGAGATATATGTTGTAACAAAATTACAAATAAGGAAACAGAATTTTATGATTTTATAACTAAATCAGTAGACTCACTTTATATAAGTGACATGCAAAAAGTTATATATAAATATATGTTAGATACTAAGTATGGTAACCCTAAAAGACAAAATGATTTTACCGCAACCGATAGACTATTTTATGTTTTGCAAGCAATATTTGGGCTTGATAGTTTAATAAAATCATGTTTTGATAACAGCGTTTTAAAGCATAGGTTTTATGAAGTAACCAATTTACTAGATGAAAATGACTATGATAGTTTTGAAAAAACTTTCTCAGACATAAAAAAAGAGTTAGAAAAAGCTACAACAGATAATGAATTAAACGACTTGTTTGATGCTAAGAAAGAACTTTTAAGAGATTATGTAGCTTCTGGAATTCTTAAGCAATATGATGAAGTTTCTAATGCACCAAGTGGTAATTTTATTGAGGTTGATGAGTTTTTAAAATTTATTTCTGAAGATTTAGGATTTAGTATTAAAAATAATGTAAAATAATGTATAACCTATTGATATTTATATTACATTAGGTATATACTATATTTGTAAGGGAGTGTGAAATTATGATTTATCCATCTATTGACAAGTTATTAACTAAGGTAGGGTCAAAGTATTTGCTTGTACATATTGCATCAAGAAGAGCTAAAGACATAGCAAAAACACACCATTTGCAAATGCCTGAATTAAAATATAAATGTCAAAAAGAAATAGGCAGAGCATTAGAAGAAGTTATGGAAGACCTAATACATGTTAAATAGTATTATGTTTTTTTTTTGGAAAGTTGTGTTAAACTTTATGACTGATTAATGGTATTCAGCATAAGCAATATTT
>CAYSJY010000023.1:0-17325 GCA_964431705.1 uncultured Muribaculaceae bacterium
CCTGTTTTTCAAAAACTAAGATCCCAGAAAGACTATCTGGTTGATAGGCTAGACGTGGAAGCATAGTGATATGTTGAGCTGACTAGTACTAATAGATCGAGAGTTTAACCCTATAATTTGATGTATCATGTTATCATGTTTTCAGAGAATTATTTCTCTATATTTAATTGGTGACGATAGCAAAGTGGATACACCTGTTCCCATCTCGAACACAGAAGTTAAGCACTTTAACGCCGACGATAGTGTAAGCGAAAATAGGTAGTTGCCAATTTTTTTTTATGCAAAAAAAGACCATTTTTGGTCTTTTTTAAATTCCTATACATTTATAAAAAAATTAATAATTATTTAAAAACAGTGTTTATTTTTTTTCTAAACACTGCTCAATCATAGAAATTATCACGTTATTAAATGAAGTATTGTTTTCTTTTGCTATTTTTTCAATTTCTTTAATTAATTTTTCTTTTATGTATAGTGACTTATAACTGGCTGGTTCTTTTTTCTTAGTACTTTTTGGAACGAAAGCCATATAATCACCACCCCTCATATAAAATTTTAATATAATAGTTTAATGCATGATATATCAGAAATTTCTGGTGTTATTTTTATAATGATTATAATTTATAATATTTCTGTATTGAAGGTGATAAGGTGTTTTTTAAAGTAAGTAAATTGTATTGTAAGTACGTTATTAATACTATTAACAATAGTATTAAAAAGTGCAAAGTAAATACAATATACTATAAAGAATTGGACGATATGTTATATGATTCATACTTAAAATTGGAAAAGATAATTAAATCGGAATTTTCCGACTAATATTAATATAGCGTTCATTTATTAAATAATTTGTAACATTTTGAAAAAAAATGCTTTTAGGTTGTAATAAAAGTTTTTTTTTTGCTATAATGAATATGGTGATTATTATGGAATATAAAGTAGTTGCAAATTCAGAGGAAGAAACAATTGTTTTAGCACAAAATTTTGAATCCGAAAAATTTAATAATATGGTAATATGTTTAATTGGCGAATTAGGTAGTGGAAAAACTGTTTTCACTAAAGGTTTTGCGGGAGCTTTAGGAATTGATGAAAATATTACGTCTCCAACTTTTAATATAATTAAAGAGTATACTTCTGGAGAAATGAATTTATATCATATGGATGTTTACCGTCTGGAAGGTGATACAAGTGATTTAGGACTAGAAGAATACTTGAAGAAGGATGGAGTTATTATAATAGAATGGGCTGACATGATTAAAGAGGAACTTCCTGAAGAAAGATTAGAAATCAGATTTAAAATTACTGGTGAAGAAAAAAGAAGTCTTACTATAACGCCTTATGGTAGTAGGTATGAAGAATTGTGTGAGGATGTACTTTGATAACTTTATTCATTGATTCTTCAAGAAAAAAATTATCTATCGCACTTGCTTTAAATAATAAATTAATAAATTTATCTAGTGTAGAGTCGCATTTTAAACATTCCAACTTTTTGATGAATGAGATAAAAAAAATATTGGATAAATCTAATTTAAGTATAAATAACATAGATAATATTGTAGTTTTAAATGGACCGGGTAGTTTTACTGGAATTCGTGTTGGCGTTGTAGTGGCTAAAACATTAGCTTGGGCTTTAAACAAGGATATTTATGCTGTAAATAATTTAAAAGCCTTAAAAATTGGTACGGATAATGATATTGTTTTATCTGTTATATATGATAAAGATGATTTTTCTTATGTTGGGAAATATGAAGGCAAAAAAGAAATTGAAGATTACTTTGGTTTTGATAATGAAATATTTGATATTCATAATAAAAAAATTACAATTTGCACGTTTGAAGATAATAATTACGTAAGTAAATTAAAAGATAAGTTATTAATTGATAATGATGTTGAGTTAAAAATAGTTAAGGATTATGATTATTTAACTTTGATTAAGTATGCAGTTTCTAAAACAAAGCTTAATCCGCATTTAGTGAATCCCATTTATTTGAAAAAAATTGATGCTGAAAAAAACAAATGATTGTTAGACGTTATACTAAAAGTGATGTATTTGGGATAACTAAACTTGCTTATAATTTACATGATAATTATGTTTTCAATTTGGATGAATTTTCATCTTGTTTTGTTTGTATAGATAAGGGACATGTAATTGGTTTTATAACTTATTCTGTAATATATGAAAGGGCTGAAATTATAGATATTTATATTGAAAAGGAATATAGAAGACAAAAAATAGGAACTAAGATAATTAAGAAAGTAATTGATGAGTGTTATAAAAATAATTGTGAAAATATTACTCTTGATGTTGATATTTATAATCAGGCTGCTTTAGATTTTTATTATAGTTTTGATTTTAAAATAGTGGCAAGAAGACAACATTATTATAAAAATAGTATGGATGATGCGTATGTTATGGAAAAGAAATTGAGGTGATAAAATGAAGGACGTATATATATTTGCGATTGAAACCAGTTGTGATGAAACAAGCGTAAGTATAGTAAAAAATGGTAATATAGATGTTGCGACTGTAATTTTATCACAAATAGATATTCATAAAAAATACGGTGGAGTAGTACCAGAAATAGCTAGTCGGAATCATGTTAATGCGATAACCATCGTATTTGAAGAGTGTTTAAAAAAAGCTAATCTTACTTTTAATGATATAGATGCCATTGCAGTTACTTATGGCCCTGGACTTAATGGAGCTTTATTAGTCGGTATAGAATCTGCTAAAGCCTTATCTTTAGCAACAGGAAAACCATTAATTAAAGTCAATCATTTAAAAGGTCATATTTATGCAAATAAATTTAGTGGTGATTTTAATTTTCCTCTTTTGGCTTTAGTAGTATCCGGTGGACATACTGAACTTGTTTTAATGGATAAGGAGTTTTCTTTTGAGAAAATAGGTGCAACTCTTGATGATTCTATTGGAGAGGCTTATGATAAAGTGGCTCGGGTAATAGGTATTCCTTATCCTGGTGGACCTTTGATGGATAAAATGGCAAATGAAGGGGAGCATACATATAATCTTCCAATTCCTAAAAATGATAATTCCTATGATTTTAGTTTTAGTGGAATAAAAAGTGCGGTAATAAATCTAGTTCATAATGAAAAGCAAAGAAATCACGAAATTAATAAGAATAATTTAGCTACTTCGTTTCAAGAGACAGTTATTGGTATATTAGTTAAAAAAACCGTTAAAGCGGTAAAAGAATACGGTGTTAAACAATTATTAGTTGCCGGAGGAGTATCTGCTAATAGTTATTTAAGAAAAGAGCTTTCTAAAGAGTGTAATAATCTTAATATAGAGCTTTTAATGCCTGATTTTAAATATTGTACTGATAATGCTTCAATGATTGGAGCGGCGGCATATTATTCATATTTAGAAAAAGATTTTACTGATTTTTCGTTAGATCCTGAACCTGGATTAGATTTAGATTGAAAGAGGTGTTTTATATGAAAAAGAATAATAGAGGTTTTACTTTGGTTGAATTACTTGCGATTGTTATTTTACTTGCGGTAATAGCTATAATAGCAGCACCGAACATAGCGAATGAAATACAAAGAAATGAAGAGGAAAATCAAAATGTGTTAAATGAAAAAATTGAAAATGCAGCACATTTATATGCTGCAAAGTATTATGCTAATGATTTAGTGGATGGGGAGTCAATTGAGTTTACTTTAGAAGATTTACAAAATGATGGTTTAATTAATTTAAATGGTAATTGTTCTGGAGTTTTAGAAAATAAAATTACAATTAGTCCAGGTAATGGATATGATTATAGTAAAATAGTGAATAATGATTGCTATCAGCAAGAAGAAAATTAAAAAAAGAACGTTAATGTTCTTTTTTTAGTTTGTTTTCAATGAAAAGTATTATAAAGTATAATATGCTTGTTAATATACCGAGTAAGATTACTCCTGTTATCACAAGGTTCGTATTAAATACTTGAGAACCATAATTTATTAAGTAACCTAAACCTTCTTTTGATACTAATAACTCTCCCATTATAACGCCAACGAACGTCATTGATAAATTTATCTTAAGTGAGCTTATAATGGTGTTTATGTTTGATGGTAAAACTACTTTTATAAATATCTGTAGTTTATTCGCTTTAAAACTTTTCATTAGTTTTATGCTTGTGTTGTTAGTGTGTTTAAATCCTACGTAAACGCTTATTATAGTTGATATAACTGATATTAAAAGCGCCATGGTAATAATTGAATTTTGGTTTGCTCCAGCCCATATGATTATTATGGGACCGAGTGATACTTTAGGTAGGCTATTTAGTATTGTAAGGTATGGATCAAGTACTTTAGATAAAAACGGACTAAACCATAATATAGCTGCAAATACTATTCCAATTAAAGCGCCTAACGCAAAGCTTATTAATATTTCTTTTAAAGTTACCCATATGTGTATGAATAAATCGTTTGTTTGATATAAGTTTATTATTGTATCGATAACTTTTTTAGGACTAGAACATAGAAATGAACTTATTATTTTATTATCAGAAAGTACTTGCCAAAGTATTAAAAAAGTAACTAATATCATTATTTGTATTATAATAACTTTAATCGTGTTTAATTTTAGCTTTTTTAAATATTTTTTGTGTTCTTCTTTAGCTTTCATAGTGATCTAAATCCTTCCATATTTCATTATGATAATCATTAAATTTTTCGTCTTTCCGTCTTTTGCTTGGAAGTATTTTTTCATCTATTTTTATTTCATAAACGTTTTTTATGGTTGCGGGTCTTTTACTTAAAACGATTACTTTGTTTGCAACTGATACAGCTTCTTCTAGGTCATGTGTTACCATGATTGCTGTTTTTTTCTCTTCTTTTATTATTTTATAAACATCATCAGACACAGCGATTCTAGTTTGATAATCTAAAGCTGAAAAAGGTTCGTCTAAAAGGAGTATATCTGGTTTAATAGCAAGTGTTCTAATTAATGCAACTCTTTGTCTCATACCTCCTGATAGTTCTTTTGGATAACTTTTTTCAAAGTTTGAAAGCCCGTATTTCTTAAGTAAGTTTTTTACGTATTTTTTGTGTTCTTCAGTTGTGTTTTTTTGTATTTTTAAACCTAACATGCAGTTTTCAAAAACAGTGAGCCATGGAAATAATGCATCTTCTTGAAACATATATCCTACCCTTATGTTTTTTTCTTTAAATTCTATTTTTCCACTACTTTCTTTTTGTAAATTGCCTATTATTGAAAGAATTGTTGATTTGCCACATCCAGAAGGACCGACTAATGCTATAAAATCATTTTCATAAACTTCTAAATTAACGTTTTCAAGCGCACATATAACTTGTTTTTTTGTTAAGTAATTTTTTGATAACTCTTTTAGTTCTAAGAGTTTTTTCATGTTTAACTTCCTTGGTAAACTAATTTGTCATATGGTGCTTTTTGGTCTAATTCACCAGCACTTTGCATTATCTCTTGTATGTGTTCAAAATCTTCTTCTGTTATTTCTGTGTCTTCTGGCCATGCGTCATTAGTTTTATATCTTTCAATCATTATGGTTAATTCATCTATTGATAGCTCTGGAAAGAATTCTAAAATATCTTCAGCAACTATTTGTGAATCTGTGTTCATTACGTATTCTAAACCTTTATTGATGGCGTTTGTAAATCCTTCTATTATATCTGGATTTTCCTTTATATAACTTTTTTTTGCATTATAAGCGGTATATGGTACTTCTCCTCCCCATTCTCCGACGTATCCAACGATGTATCCTAAGCCTTGATTTACAACGTCTGTTGCATTTGGTTCAAAAAGTGTTACAAAATCCGCATCGCCTCCAATGAATGCCCCTTCCATGGCTGCAAAATCGATGCTTGTGTCGATTGTCAAATCGTTATTAGGGTCGATTCCATTTTCTTTTAGTGCCCATTCAAATGTCATTTCTGGCATACCGCCTTTTCTTCCTCCAATAACGGTTTTTCCTATTAAATCCTCAAGGGTAAAATCATCATATTTTTCTCTTGATACTAAAAATGAACCGTCTCTTTTGGTAAGTCTTGCAAAGTTAACTAAGTAATCTTCTTCACCAGCGTTATATATGTATATGGTAGCTTCGCTTCCGCAAAACCCAATATCTACGTCACCTGATAAAACGGCTGCGGTAACATTATCAGCTCCTGATGCTAGTGTTAAATCTATATTTATTCCTTCATCTTCAAAATATCCGTTTGCAATGGCAGCATATTGTGGTGCGTAAAATATGGTGTGGGCAACTTCTGCTACTTTAACGGTTACAAGTCCGTTATTATCCTCTTTATCTTCTTTATTATTTCTTGTTATAAAAAATAAAGCCACTAAAAAGATGATAATAACGCAAATTATAATAATAATCTTCTTTTTCATACTTCCTCCTTTTACAATAGTAGTATATTCTTTTTTGTTTTTTAAGTGTTATATTGTTTTGTAAAAGACCATGGGTATTTTAATTTATTTTTAGATAATTATATTAAATGATTATTGTAAAACAAGTTGCGTTTTTTTTTATAATATGTTACGCTAAATATAATTTGAAAGGAAGATGAATTTATGGATGAAAAAAGCGAGCGTGAACGTATCATTTCACGTATCATATCATGGTTGCCACTTATAGATACCATAACATATGAACAAAAACAACGCTTAGAAGAAGATATTAAATATGTATTTGATAACACACCTCAAGATGAAAAAGAATCATTAGACAAATTAAAAAGAGCGTTAGAAGAATATAAAAAGGTAACTGAATTAAAAGAAGATAATGATCCATTATTTGGTGTTAATGAAATTGGTTTTGGTTATACTGGGTCATTTGGATTTAATTATCCAGACATTGTTTCAAAAAATGATGATGGCAACATGGAACATGATCTTACTACTACAACAGAGCATAGTGGCCGTAACAAATAGTTATAATTTAATTTAAGATTATTATGTATTTAAAATATATGTAAAATTTATTTTTACGTATATTTTTTATTTATCTTCTATGTTAAAATAGAAACTATGGAAGTTGGTGTATTTATGAATTTAGATTACTTAAATGATAAACAAAAAGAAGCTGTCTTATATGGTGATGGGCCACTTTTAATACTTGCGGGAGCAGGAAGTGGTAAAACTAGCGTTTTAACTACACGAGTTGCTTATTTAATTAAAGAGCGTGGTGTTGACCCAAGAAGTATTGTTGCAATAACTTTTACTAATAAGGCTGCAAAGGAAATGAAAGATCGTATTATAAAAGAAGTTGGAAGCATTGGTTATAGCATTCAAATATCAACGTTCCATTCTTTTGGGCTTAGATTAATAAGAGAAAATCACGATCTTTTAGGTTATGATAGAAATTTTACCATTTTAGATAGTGATGATTCACTAACGGTTATTAAAAAAATATTAAAAGATATGAACATAGATTCTAAAAGATGTAATCCTAAGTTTATAAAAAACAGGATTAGTTCTTGTAAAAATGAGATGATAACTCCGAATAAATATAAAGCTTTTGTTAATGATGAGGTAAGTGACATCATCTATAAAGTGTATAAGAAGTATCAAGAAACTCTTTTAAGAAATAATTCTTTGGATTTTGATGATTTACTTGTTAAACCGATTGAGTTATTTACAAACTACCCGGATGTGTTAGCTAACTACCAAGAAATGTTTAAATACATATTTATAGATGAGTATCAGGATACTAATGAGGCACAATATTTACTTTCTAAGATGATAAGTGCAAAGTATAAAAACATTTGTGTTGTAGGTGATGATTCTCAGTGTTTAACTGAAGATACAATTATTGAAACAAAAAACGGAAGAAAAAAAATAAAAGATATTAATAAAGATGATGTTGTTAAAACTGCATCAGGTTTTGGTAATTTAACGTATAAAAAAATCATTGGTATAACTAAAAATAAATACAATGGAGATGTTATAAAAATTACATTAGAGAGTGGTAAAAAAGTCTGTGCAACAAAAGAACATATAACTTTTTTTAAATTGTTACCAGAAAACAATAAATATTATGTTTATCTAATGTATAAAAAAGATTTAGGTTTTAGAATTGGACAAACGTCAGGTGTTAGATCCGGAAATAATAAAATTAATGGCATAGAAATAAGATTAAATGGTAAATCAGCTGATAAAATATGGATAGTAAAAGTTTGCAGTACCAAAGAGGAAGCTACTTATTATGAAGAATATTATTCAAGTTATTATGGAATTCCTAAAATTATTTTTGTTAGTAAAAATAGAAATATATCAATATCACAAGAAAAAATAAATGAGTTATTTAAAAAAATACCAACTTATGAGCGGGCTGAAAAATTGATGAAAGATGAAAATCTATTTTTTGAATATCCTCATCATATATCATCGGCAGTTGTTAGGGAAGACACTGTTAGAAGAATTATAAATGTATCTTTTTTAGCTGGAAAGTATGCTAAAAATAGTGATATGTACACGCATAAAATTTCCCTTATAACGTCAGGCGACGAAGAACGAATAAAATTATCAAATTTAGGTTTTAATACAAGGAGTTCAAAAGGTGGTAAGTGGAGAATAGAAACTGAAAGAAAAAATTATGAACATGCAGAATATTTTGCTAGAATGATAGATGATTTGACTAACGGTTATGACATTTTAAGAAAAATAAAATTAACTGATGAATCTTATAGTTTCATTCCTTTTGGAAGTTTAAGAGAGGGAATGTATTTAGTGAGTTTAGAAAACAATTCATTATTACAAGATAAAATTATAAAAGTAGAAAAAGAATTTTATGACGGATATGTATATGATTTAAATGTTGAAGATACAAAAAATTATTTTGCAAATAGTATTTGCGTTCATAATTGTATTTATTCATGGAGGGGCGCAAACTTTAAAAACATCTTAAATTTTGAAAAAGATTATGAAGATGCTAAGGTAATTTTACTTGAACAGAATTATCGTTCGACTAAAACGATTTTAAATGCTGCCAATAGCGTGATTAAAAATAACTTAGAGAAAAAAGAGAAAAATCTATGGACTGAAAATGAAACGGGTGAAAAAATAAAATACGTAAGGGCATTTGATGAAAAAGATGAGGCATCTTTTGTTGTTAGGGAAGTTAAAGAATTAAGAAATGAAGGCGTAGGTTTAGATGACATTGCGGTTTTATATAGAACTAATGCTCAATCAAGAACGATTGAAGAAGGCTTTTTAAACGGTAATATTCCATACAAAATAGTTGGAGCGTATGCTTTTTATTCAAGAAAGGAAATTAAGGATTTACTAGCGTATTTAAAGCTCATTTATAACCCAAAGGATGATGTTTCACTTACGCGTGTTATTAATTATCCAAAAAGGAAAATTGGCTCTAAGACGATTGATAATTTAAGCATGGATGCTGTTTTAAATGATACTTCTATGTTCGATGTTATAAAAAGTGGAAAAGAGCTTTTATTTAAAAACTTGATTTTAGAAATGAAAGAAAAAAGTGAGAAATTGTCTTTAACTGAGACAATTGATATGGTGCTTTTAGAGTCTGGTATTAAAAGTGATTTAGAATCAGAACACACCTTAGAGGCTGACATAAGGTTAGAAAACTTAGAGGAATTTAAATCTATTACAAAAACGTTCGAGGAAGAAAGTGGTATTGCATCATTAGAAGACTTTTTAAATGAGGTAAGTTTGGTAAGTGATGTTAATGATGAGAAAAATGATAACACTCCAAAAGTTACCTTAATGACCATTCATTCGGTTAAAGGGCTTGAATTTAGCTATGTTTTTGTAATAGGTATGGAGGAAAATATTTTTCCTCACGTTAATTCCTTAGAAGAAGGTGCTTTAGAAGAAGAAAGAAGACTATGTTACGTTGCAATAACTCGTGCGAAAAAAAGACTTTATTTAGTAAATGCTTTAAGACGTATGCTTTTCGGTAATACGAGTGTTAACATGCCAAGTAGATTTATTAATGAAATAGATACAAAATACATTGACATACAAAAAAAGAAGGAAAACGTAACTCATAATGTTAAAATTGATAAATCTAGCATGTTTAATTTAGATAACGAATTAAAACCTGGTGATAATGTTGTGCATGATAAATATGGGCAAGGTGTTGTTGTAAACGTTGATAAATCTATCGCAACCATTGCGTTTAAAGGGCAAGGTATTAAAAAATTAATGAAAAATCATAAGAGTATAAAGAAGGTGTAATAATGCAAAGATTACAAAAAATAATTGCCGAATCCGGATACACATCAAGAAGAAAAGCAGAAGAATTAATTAAAAATGGAAAAGTTATGGTAAATGGTAAAAAGGTAACCGAACTTGGCACTAAAGCTTCTTTTGGGGATGAAATACTAGTAGAAGGTAATTTAATTGAATATCAAGAAAAAGTTTATTACGTATTTAATAAACCAAGAGGAGTTGTAACGACAACTAAAGATGATAAGGGACGTAAGACGGTTTTGGACTTTTTTGATGATGAAGAAAAAAGAGTATATCCAATTGGAAGGCTTGATTATGATACAACTGGGGTACTTCTTTTAACTAATGATGGCGATTTTGCTAATCTTATGATGCATCCAAAAAGTAAGATAGAAAAATCGTATATCGTAAAAATTAAGGGCATTCTAACTAAAGATGATATAAGATTTTTAAAAAAAGGAATTAAATTAGATAATAAAATTATATATCCTGATAAGGTAAAGATTAAGAAAATAAATAAAAAAAATAATACTACGCTAATTAACATCGTACTTCATGATGGCATAAATCATGAAGTTAAAAGATTAATGCAGAAGTTAGGATATGAAGTTCTTAAACTAAAAAGAGAGTCATTTGCATTTTTAACACTTGGTAATTTAAAAAGTGGGGAAAAAAGAAAATTATCTATTAAGGATGTTAAAATACTAATTAGTTTAGCTAAAAAAAAGTAAAGAAATCGCGCGTTTCTTTACTTTTTTAATCTTCAATTTCGCTTATTGCATCAGTTGGACATCCTTCCATTGCACTAATAGCGTTTTCTTTAACTTCTTCATCAGTTATTTCTTCATCACTTGCTTCTGCATATCCATCATCTTTTATTTCGAATACTTCATCACATATATTTGCACAAGCACCACAACCGATGCACGCATCTTTATTTACTTTGAATTTCATATAAAATACCTCCACTAAAATTATTATATAATAGTTTTTAAAAAAATCAATAATACTTTAAAAAAAACGTAAAGTATGATATCATTATTGTATAGAAAATAGGAGGTGTTTTTATGCAGTCTAGAATGGACAAGTATGGTACTTATGAAGAAAAAAAGTACGAACGTTCTAAGAAAAACACCAAGTTATATGAAAAAGTATATGATGATATGTATCGTGATACCACGTATCAAAACATGGAAGTAATTGATTCAGCAAAAGAAATAAACATAAATAAGCTAAAAAATATGCTCGATGATAAATATGATACAAGACAATATAGAACTTTGAGAAATTATGATATAGAAGACATTAACATAGATGATAAACCTGTTTTTAATACCAAAAGGCAAAGAGTACATGATATAAACGAAATTATAAATGAAGCCAAAAGTAAAAGAGCTTTTATTGAAGAGGCTAAAGAAAAACAAAAGTACATAGATTTTTCAAAAAGAAGTAGTAAATATAATGAATATGATAAAATGAAAGACGAAGAAGAGGAATTAGAGGATTTAATTAATACGATGGCAATTAAAAACGATGATGAAAAAGATATTAGTGACGCTTTGGATATGTTTTCTGATCTTAAGGGTTCTGATAATACGATTGTTTCAAAGCCAATTAATACATCGTTTGATCTTGAAGGAAAAACTGAGGATGTCTACCGAACCAAAACAGATGATATAAAAAATGACTTGGAAAAAACGCTTATTAAAGCTGATAAAACTTTTTATACTGATTCAAATATGTTTACCAAGAATGATTTTGAGGATTTTAGTACTTTAACTAATCAATTAAAAAGAAAACGTAAAACTAAGATATTTATAATTATTTTATTAGTTTTAATTATTTTAGGAGTTATTTCATATTTTGTAGCAACAAAATTGATAATCAAGTAAAGATATTTTATCTTTGCTTTTTTCATATATTATTATGTGATAATATGGATAAAATAAAAATGTTGTTTAAAAACACGTATATTATTATTTTTATTTTTTTAATTATTTTTAGTACTATTTTTTTAATTGTTTTAAATAAAAAAGCAATGCCAGTTATCATGAGTTATGCCAGTGCTCAAACTAAAAAGATAGGTATAGAAGTGCTTAGGAATACTGGTATAGAAGAATTAAATGAATTTTTAGAAAATAATAACTTATTTGTTATTACAAGTAATAATAATGGAGAAATAGAAAGCATTGACTTTAATACTAGCGTTATAAATGAAGCATTAGTAATAATTGCTAAAAACGTACGAAAAAGACTAAAACAAGTGGAAAAAGGTGAAAATCTACCAGATGAAATATATGAAAACGTAATGGATAAGAAATTAAAAAACGGAATAATATACGAAGTTCCATTAGGAGTTATTTTTGGTAATTCAATTTTTTCTAATATAGGTCCTAAAATACCAGTTAAGATAAAATATTCAGGCAACGTTGGTTTAGATGTTAAAACGAAGGTAAGTGAATATGGTATTAATAGTGCTTTAATAGAAGTTTATGTGCTAGTTGAAGTAACACAAAGAACTATTTTACCTTTTCAATCTGACGAGGTTAAATTAACTAGTGAAATACCAATCGTAATTAAAGTTGTAAAATCGTCTGTTCCATATTATTTACAAGGAATAAATGAAACATATAGTTTGCCTATTAATTAGAAATTATGATATAATTTTTAACGTACGGAGGCTAATGATGAGTAAAATAATTTTAGAAGATAACGAATATGAAATAGTTAAAGATTATAAAAATGGATATAATAAAGATGAGTTAGAAAGAAAGTATACTGATTATTTTGAAGAATTTGATTATATTGTTGGTGATTGGGCTTATGGTAAATTAAGGTTAAAGGGTTTTTTTGATAAAAAAAATAAAAAGTGTAAAGAGTTCAATAACATAGAAAATTTGGATAAGTATCTAAAAGAAAATTGTGCTTTTGATTGCTCATATTTTGTTGCAAAAAGAAAATAAGTATGTTAAAATAAAGTATATAGAATAAAAGAGGTGTTTGTATGGTAACTACAAGTAGCATTGGAAGTGGAAAAAAAGTAAATGTTGGTCAAAGCTTCGCAAGTGGAATGTCTGCTTTGCAAACGGTGCAAAAAGAAAAATTTGTAATAGTTGATGATACAGGAAATAAAAAAGACGCAGAACGATTATCATTATTTTCATTAGATAATGAAAAAACATACATAGTTTATACTTTTAATGAAGTTGATGAAAATGACATGATTAAGTTATACGTTGCCATATTTAATGATAAAGATGGAGTGTATTCTTTAGAGAATATATCTGATAATGATGAGTGGACGAAGGTTAAGGATGCAATGAGAAAAATTGCTAAAGATGGACAGCAAATATTAAACAGTAACGAAGCATAGTAAAGTAGGAGGATTAAATATGAGTGAGAAAAAGAAAGATATTGAAAGTGGTAAGAACGTTGTTATAGATGATATAACCGTAATAAATAATTTGTCTTTGTCTGTTGCTGAGAAACAAGAAGAAAAAAAACAAGAAGAGGTTTCTGCAACACCAGAAGTTGCAGTAGCTGAAACTGAGGAAACAGCAACTAAAGACGAGATTAAACCTGATGTAGTTGTATCACCAGAAGATAATCCTTTAGATGTTGCTGCCGTTGCTGATACTGGTGCTGAGGAACCAGAACCATCTAAAGCAGAAGAAACTCCTGAACCAAGTGCTGAAAATGCAGCACCAAGCATAGATTTAGATTCTATTGTATCATCTCTTAATAATGATGTACCACCGCAACCAGATATAGTAACTCCTAGTGTTGTTATTCCAGACGTTCAAGCTAGTGTTGATAGTTCGCAAGATTTAAGTACCCCTAAAGATGCTAACGATAACCCTATGTATTCACTGACTGGATTAAAGCAAGATAATGATCCACAGAATAGCCTTTCAGGATATAATCAAAATGGCAATGGCTTGGAAAAAGTATTAGATTATATTAGAAGAACTAATAGGATTAATCCTACAATTGATAAAAAAAGGGAAAATACCATTCTTAAAACAAGAAAAGATGCTGAAGGAATTGTTTCTGCTATTTTTAAAGAGTATCCATCTGATGCGGTTGAACAAATAATTGCTGATATGTTAGGAGATCATGTTGAAGCTCTACAACTATTTTACGAACAATTAAAAAAGGTGGACGATTATTGTACGAGCAGAGAAAATCATGAAAAAGATTCTGTGCTTTTCGAATTATATAATGGAGGAATTTCTATAAAAGCAGTATTAAATCCAGATACACATGAAATTAATCAAGGTAATTCTTTTGCTGCAAATGATTATAATGACGTAAATGTAAATTCGTTTAATCAAGCTGGAAACAGTAAATTTAATGATGACCATTTCAATAATGGTTATCAAAATCCAATTTCATTTGACACTAATAATTATTTTAATAATAATCAAAATAATAGTTATGGAATGTGAGCTTAATAATTTAATAAAAATTACAAACAATAAAGGTATACGAAATGTATATCTTTTTAATTTTTTAAAGTTTTAATTAGCAAAATTTACCATGAAAAAAATTGTATGAAATGACAATATTTTCACATTCTATTAGTGTATAGGAGGTGAAAACACATGAAGAACAATAATAAATTTGTTGCTCCACAGTCTAAACAAGCTATAGAACAAATGAAATACGAAATCGCTAATGAATTCGGTGTTAATTTAGGCCCTGATGCAACTTCTAGAGCTAACGGATCAGTTGGTGGTGAAATAACAAAACGTTTAGTAAAAATGGGTGAGTCTCAATTAGGTGGTTCTTATAATACTCAAAAGTAATTAATTATATTAATATATATAAAGGTAGCTATATTTTGCTACCTTTTTACTTGAATTATGTGAATTTTGTTGTATAATTAATACCAGGAGAGTGATTTAAATGAAAGTTTTAGCCGTTAACGCGGGTTCGTCATCGTTAAAATTTCAATTATATGAAATGCCAGAGGAAAAAGTACTTATTTCTGGTCTTATGGAAAGGATAGGAATAGGCGATAGTTTTTATACTATAAAAATAGATAATGAAAAAATAAAAAAAGAAAAAGAATTAAAAAATCATGAAGAAGCTTTTAAAACTTTAGTTATGGAATTAGAAGATAATCATGTTGTTGATTCTTTAGATGAGATAAAAGGAATAGGACATCGTGTTGTTCAAGGTGGAGATTATTTTGATAAATCAGTTATTGTTACTGATGATGTTTTAAAAAAGATAGAGGAGTTATCTTCTTTGGCACCACTTCATAATCCGGCTGCCATAACTGGTATTAAAGCAGCAAAAGAAGTTTTTCCAAATGCTTTGCAAGCTGTTGTTTTTGATACTGCTTTTCATCAAACAATGCCAAAGGAAAATTATTTATATGCACTACCTTATTCATGGTATAACGATTATAAAATAAGAAGGTATGGAGCTCATGGAACTTCTCATAAATATGTTGCAAAAAGAGCAAATGAAATATTAGGAAAAAAAGATACAAAATTAATTACGTGTCACATTGGTAATGGTGCTTCAATTAGTGCGATTGTAAATGGAAAATGTATTAATACATCAATGGGTCTTACACCAAATGCAGGCCTTATTATGGGAACTCGTTGTGGAGATATTGATGCTAGTATAATTCCTTATGTTATGGAAAAGACAGGCATGAGTCCAAAAGAAATAGATGCCATAATAAATAAGCAAAGTGGGCTTTTAGCGATAAGTAAAACATCAAGTGATTCAAGGGATATTGAAGATGGTATAGCAAATGGAGATGAAAACTGCATTTTAGCACAAAAGATGTACGTAAGAAGAATAGTTGATTATATAGCTAAGTATTACGTTGAAATGCAAGGCTGTGATGCTATAATATTTACCGCTGGAATTGGTGAAAAATCCATAGATACAAGACGTGATGTACTAAACGAATTAAAAGTTTTGGGAGTTAAGTTAGACGAGGAAGCTAATAATGTTAAATCTTTAGAAAGATTAATTACAACACAAGATTCCAGTATTAAGTGTTATATCATTCCAACTGATGAGGAATTAATGATTGCAAAAGATACGTATGAATTAGCTAAGTAAGGATGAATTATGGAACAAAAAATATTAAAATTAATAAAAAAGTACAATAGAATTATAATTGCAAGGCATACCGGCGGAGATCCAGATGCTTTAGGTTCTACTTTTGCCATGAAAGAAATCATATTAAAAAATTTTCCAGAAAAAGAAGTTTACGTTTCTGGAACGGCTATTTCAAGGTTTAAATTTTTTGGTACGCATGATAAGATTACTGATGAAATGTATGATGATGCTCTTTTAATAGCACTTGATATACCTGATATAAAAAGGCTTGATGGAGTTGATTTTTATAAGTTTAAGAACGTTGTAAAAATTGATCATCATCCAGAAATTAATAAGTTTTCTGATAATGAAATAGTTGATATTGATGCATCAAGTGCGTGTGAACTTGTCGCTCGTTTTGCGTATAAATGTAATCTTAAGATGACTAAACATGCAGCAGAGTGTATTTTTATGGGAATAGTTTCTGATACTAATAGGTTTTTATTTGGTGCTAATAAAAAAGAAACTTATCAAACGGTTTTGCAATTAATTGAAAAAGAGCATATAAATCCAAATGAGCTTTATGAGATTTTATATAGAAAACCAATATCAGAAGTAAGGTTGGAAGGTTTTATATCTCTTAACATGAAAATTACAGAAAATGGCTTGGGATATGTAAAAATAAGTGATGAAAACTTAAAAGAACTTAAAACAAGTTCTGCAAGCATCGGTGGATTAATGAATAATTATAATTTTATTGATAATCTAATTTGTTGGATAGTTTTTACAGAAGATAAAAAAAATAACGTAATAAGAGCCTCTGCAAGAAGCCGTGGTGTAAAAATAAATAAGTTATTCGAGCAATATAACGGAGGCGGCCACGTTTATGCTTGTGGGGCTAAGTTAAATAGTTTTAATGAAGCAGATGAAATAATCGATAAATTAGATAGTTTATGTTTTGAGTATCATCAAAATGATTAATAAAATAAATATGAAAGTATTAAAGGCGGCAAGCCTGTCAATAACTTATGAAAATGTCATAAAAAAACAAATAAATTAACACATGAAAA
>CAYSJY010000024.1:0-16839 GCA_964431705.1 uncultured Muribaculaceae bacterium
ATATAAATCTTCATAATAAATATCATTATTTTTTATTTCTATTTTATTTATAACATCAAAATAATACTCTAGTATTTTTCCTTTATCATTAAAAAATACTCTAACATTATAATTTAAATTAGTTGGCGTATATTCTAATATGGCATAATCTTTATCAAGTATTATTACTCTTTTACCATTTATAAACGCCGTGCAATTACCTTTCATTTTAATAACGTGTTTAATAGTAATATAACTTTTTAACTTTTCATCATATACTTTAATAATTTTCTTTTTTTCTACCTCATTCATATAAACATCATTTAATCTTTTTACTTTCATAAATTTACCTTTCTAATATAATTTTCATTAATTTCTTAATTTTATTTATATAATCTTTATCTTTTATATTCATTAAATAAAAATGAGTATATGCATTTATTAAGCACCATTTAAATATATCTTTATCATAACTACCGTTTTTTCTATATCCTTGTAAAAAATAATTTATATCATTTATATTATCTAAAAATTTTTGATTAGGTCTTAAAACCAAAGCCCAAGCAATATCTTGTTCTTTTAAGCCAACACCCGCATATTCAAAGTCTAAAACACCACTTATTCGTCCGTTTTTCCATAATACGTTAGCATAATGAAAATCTCCGTGAATAAAAGTATTTTTATTTAAAAACGGCTTTTTCTTTATTAAATAATTAACACACTTTATTATAAAAGAATCTTCTATCTTATAATCTTTGTCACTTGGAACATCATTAATAATTCTTTGTTTAGCCTCCTTAAAACATGAACAATCAATATTATGAATTAAAGAAAGTTCAAAACCATATTTAGTTAAGTATCTTTTCTTTTTTTCATCATCACAGTTAACTAATATCTCTGATAATCTTTTACCCTTTATTTTAGATAACACTTCATACTTCCTATTATCTATTGTTCCATATTCCAATAGTAAAGGAATATTTGAATATAAATTATTATCCGTTAATATTTTAATATTTGATACTTCTCTTTCAAAAAAGGCCATCTTACTACGTTCTATTTTAATGAAAACATTTTCTTCTTTATTATTAAGCCTAACAAGACACTCAATTACATCATTACCCGCTGGCATATAATTTAATATTTTAATTAATTTAACCGTTTTAAAATTAATTTTAAATGGATCAACTACTAAATCTCTGTATTTTTTATATTTCATGCCTTACCTCTTATATACTATAAAAACAATAACATTTATCAATTACAATTGTCAATTATGACCCTACAGATTGATATTTTTTCATACCTAGCTTAAATGCTAAAAAGCATGGGATTAAATATATAAACACAATTAATGGCGAAAATGCATACAAAGGATTATTACTTTTACCTATAAAGTATAAAAGTGGATAATAATTAACAAAAGCATATGGAATTACAAAGGTAAAAAACAAAACAAAACCTTTTTTAAATACTCCTATTGGATACTGTGCCATGTGTTTACCACCGTCAGTAAACAAGTTTCTTACCTCTAGTCCTTGAATGGTTATAAAGCAGTATGATGCTGCAAGCATAAAAATACCAAAGAAAATTACTATTGCACTTATTATCATAAGAATTAAAGCAACTACTTTAAGTGGCATTATGATAACGTTTAAATTAACAAGCGCGATAATCATTACGATTAAAGCTTGAATAAGTCTTGATATTTTAATAAAGTCAGCATCTGATGATAGAACTTGTACGATTATGTTTTTAGGTCTTAAAAGAAGTCTATCAAAATCACCAGTAATTATTAATCTATCAAACCTATCTATACCTCTTGCAAAAGTCTCACAAAAAGCATATCCAAACTGAATTATTGAAAAGCAAAGAAGCACTTCATATAAAGTAAATCCTTTTATGTTATCAAATTTATCAAACAACGCAAGAATAATAAAATAGTATGAGAAAAAAACAATTATTTGTGATAAAAACGCTATTATAAAAGATGCTTTATATTCTAACATCGATTTTAAATGCATCGATAATGATTTTACGTATAACTTCATTTTAACCTCCTTGAATTACAACTTTCTTAAGTGACTTTTTTAATATAACAACACCAATTAACACTATTATAATAAGCCAAATAAATTGTATTAGCATTTGGTATAACCCGTCTTGAATTGAAATATTACCAGAATATAATCTAAACGATAAATCACTTACGTATCTAAATGGTAATATATTTGCTATCTTTTGCATAAACACCGGGAAAAACGGTATTGGAATAACTCCTCCTGATAATATATCTGCAAGTGCCATAAAAATATTTGTAACGCCTTTTTCATTTAACGTACTAAGTGTTAATACGTGATATAAAGTATTAATAGAAGTCATTAAAAGCACTCCAATAAACAAAGTTATTAAAAACATAATAAAATGCACGAATGATAAAGGTGGATTAAGACCATACGGGTAAGGAATTAAAAATGCAACTACAATCACTGGTAAAAACCTTAAAGTTACGTTTGACATTCTTTGTGCTATTATCTTGAAAAACCACATAAAATATATTTTTTTAGGTCTTAAAAGTTCATATGCAATGTTACCATTTTTTATCATGTTAAAAATTTCATCATCCTTATAAAACATATAAGTAAGCGCAAAGAACGCTTGATTAAGCCATAAGTAAGAAACAAGTTCACTTATTTGCATAGGACCATTACTCGTACTTGATTCGTAAAAAGCAAGATAAACCATTATGTATACAAGTCCAAAGAAAAATTGTGTTAAAATTCCCGCTAATGCTGCTTTTCGATACTGAAGTGATGTTATAAACCTAAGTTTAAAATAAGATAAATAAAAACTCATATGTTATACTCCTCATATAATTTAACAATTATATTATCAATGTTTTCATTATCTATTTCTACATCATCAATTGATATATTCTTAGATATTAAATTAAGAAAATCAGATATGTTAATTATTTTAGAGTCTATCGTAAATTTATAACCATCACTTGTTTTTTTCTTTTCGATAATACCTTTGTTTTTTATGTTTATCTTATCTTTGGTAGTTATTTTTATATACTTATTGTTATCATACTTATTTTTTAGTGATTTTAAAGAACCATCATATAAAACATGGCCTTTACCTACTAAAATAATTCTTTTAGCTAAAGCTTGTATATCAGACATATCGTGTGTTGTTAATATAACTGTTATTTTCTTTTCTTTGTTTAATTTTTTAATAAAGTCTCTTACAATTGTTTTTGATACTGCATCAAGTCCTATCGTTGGTTCATCTAAAAATAGTATTTCTGGAGAATGCAAAAGTGATGCAGCAATTTCTAAGCGCATTCTCTGTCCTAGACTTAATTGACGTACTGGTACGTTTATAAAATCTTTTAAATTTAGTTTTTCAATTAGTTCATTTTTTGTTTTGTTAAACTTCTCAATTGGAATATCATAAACGTCTTTTAAAAGGTCAAAGGTATCTTCAGCTGGAATATCCCACCAAAGCTGGGAACGCTGTCCAAATACAACTCCTATTTTTTTAACGTATTTATCCCTTTGGTTATACGGAACAAGTCCTTTTACTTTACACGTTCCACTATCAGGTATTAAAATTCCACTTAAAATTTTAATCGTAGTAGATTTCCCTGCTCCATTAGGACCAATATAACCTACTATTTCCCCTTTATTAATTTTAAATGATACGTTTTTTATCGCATCAATCATTTTGTAGTCCCGTTTAAAAAAAGACCTAATGGCATTTTTTAATCCACTAGGCCTTTGAACTACCTTAAACTGTTTTGATATGTTATTAACATAGATAAGCGACATTTTTTTATTCACCATCCTTTCTAATACATAGCAAAAAAGCCAGATATTTCTATCCAGTGGGTATAAAATATATAACTTTCTTGCAAAAACGTCATTTAAAATATACTATAAATTAAATAATAATGCAATAGTTTTTTTAAATTTCACACTTTTGCAAACTTTTTTGACGTTTTTATCACACTTTTGCAAATATTAACTAATTTCAGGCATATCCTTTTCAAATAAAACTTCTTTTTCTTTCTTTTATAATAGTATCTTACTTCACATTCCATAAATAATCTCTTTCACTTTAATCACCCATGTATCTATCAATTATTTCTAAAACATTATATCCTTTTACTTGTTCTGATTTAATACCTTCTTTTATTGCAGCTTCAACGTTTTCTAATCTGTCATCTAAAAATAATATTTCACTTGGTTTAACACCTGCTCTTTTAATTAAAACATCATAAAATTTTTTATCAGGTTTATAAGCATTTATGTCAGCAGATATAATTAAATCGTCAAATACATCACCATAATTTTTATTTAAAAATTCTTTTATGTAGGAAACATGATTAGATGCCACAAATAATTTAACATTTTTGTATTTATCTTTTATCTTATTTAAATCTAGCTTTATATCATATATTTTAAATACTAGCCTCTTAATAATATTTCTAACTTCATCTTTACTTAAATTCGTTAACTCAACAGCTTTATTTATTACTTCTTCATCACTTTTGTTCTTTCCAAATAATCTTTCTATTTTATCTTCTTTATCATTTAATTCATAATCATTTTCCCCTATTAATACTCCTACTAAATCAAACGCTATTACTTTAATCATTTTATTTTCCTTTCATCAGATAATATTATGTTATTATAAGTATCTAATTTTTCCATAATTAACTTAGAAATCTCTTTTGGATTTACGTTTTTATTTAAAAGTTCATTTATATCTAACCAAACATATTCATGTTTTTTTATAACACCTTTATCATTTTCAGTAATCATAAAGTCTTTTTTAGGTAGTTTTGATAATGGCGATAAAACATAATAAAATACTATTTCACTTGCAAATTTTCCATCTAAAACCTCATATAAATTCTCATGTACACATAAAAGTTTTTCTATTTTAAAATCAATAAGCAACTCTTCTTTTAACTCTCTTATAACAGCATGTTTTGAGCTTTCATTAAGCTCTACGTGTCCTCCAGGAAAAATATATCCATTAAATTTTTTAGCTTTACAAACCAAAATCTTATTATTATCTATAATAATACCTGCTGTTCTATATTTAAAAGTTGCATAATCATTTTTAATATCAATATCTTGATTTAATAATTTTAATTCTATTCCAACAACGCCATATTTTTTTATATCTTCATCACTATAATACATAGACATATCACTAGGTCTTGCTTCTTCATTGGTATCATAACCAACAGATACTTTATCATGATTTTTATATAGTTCATCAAAATCTTTATATCTATAAATATTAATTACTTGTGTTATTAATATTTCATTACTAATTACATTAGTAAATTCAATTAAATCATTTTTATTTATTTTTTTTCTTTTTTCATCATATAATCGCATTTCAATAGTTTTAGTTCCATCACTAATTTTTTTAAATGGATCATTTTGTAATTTCATTTTATGCAACATATTATCACCTCTAAAATAATTATAACATATTAAATTTAAAAAAGCCGGCATAGCCGACTAAATTATTATTAATTTATACAATTAGTTTTAATTTTTTTCTTAGATAATTTGAATACAATTTATTTCTTTTTTACTAGTTTTTTACTCTTTTTTTCTGGTCTTGGATGTCTTTGGTACCATTTATACTCGCTCGGCTCCTGTTTTTTTGGATATTGTGTTTGTATATCTTCTTTAGATTCATCTGAGTATATAACCGATAAATTTGGAAATTTTATATGAATATTTTCTAATTTTTTATATGTGCGCTCAATTGTTTTTCTTGGAAGTTCATTTAAATTATCAAAATTGCCACTACATTTTGTATGATCTGGACTTGGCCTTTTAACCATACTATATTTAGTTCCTTTTTCTTTATCAAACCAAAGACTATGTGTAAAGTCATAGCTATACCATTTACCATCATATAAAACTTCATTCCATGCATGTCCACATTCGTCATAACCAACATCTCCACAGATAAATTTTGATTGAATATTTATTAATGGATGATTTAATAAAATAATAACAAATTGTGTAAACGCATTACATACCGCAGTTCTGTCCCTTAATATTGTTTGAACCTTGTGACATTTATGTTCTGTTTGCTTTAGGTCCGTTAAAGTTGGCATTATTTTAAAATAATATTCTTTATCATAACTAACATTTTCTCTTAACATTTTATCAATTAAAAGTAATTTTTCTAAATCACCCGATGCATTATCATTTATTTGCTTTGCAATAAAATCAATCCCTTTTAAAAAAGTTTTATTGTCCATTATCGAAGGATCAAAACAACTTTCACTAAATTTAGCTTTATTAACTCTATCTATTGTAACTCTTGAAATATATTCATTATTTAACTCACCAACTACTGGTAAATCACTTTGATAATTATCTATTATTTCATTGATATTGTCTTTTTCATTATAAATAGACAAAACGTATACATTATTAAAATCACTTGCAAAATCACTTTCTAATAAACCCTTATAAAAGTCCATGTTAATTTTTTCAAATTTAATAGACTTAATTTTTTCTTGATGCTTTATCAGTCCATCTCTTAATAAAGATACCGAATTACCATCATGCAAACTATCTTCAGTTATTATTAAATATTCTGGCTTATCTATATTAAACTTTCCTTCAATAATATTATCAATAGAGGCATGTATATAACGTGGGTACATTTCATAAGATCGTCTTTTTCTTTCCGAAGTAGATTCCTTCTTTTGTGGGTATATTTCATAAGATCGTCTTTTTCTTTCCGAAGTAGATTCCTTCTTTTGTGGGCACATTTCATAAGATCGTCTTTTTCTTTCCGAAGTAGATTCCTTCTTTTGTGGGTATATTTCATAAGATCGTCTTTTTCTTTCCGAAGTAGATTCCTTCTTTTGTGGGCACATTTCATAAGATCGTCTTTTTCTTTCCAAAATAAATCCCTCCTCTTTTCGATAAATGGTATATTAACAAAGAAATTACGTTTTGTCAAATTATATACATACCTTCATTAGTTAAAAATAGTAAAATGCAACTTATATTATAAAAAAATTAAGAATTGCATTTAATTTTTGAAAAAACTTCAAAAATCTTTTTGGCGTGGGTTTCTTTCCATTTTATAACAAACTATTAAAATTTGTAAAATTACTATTGACTTTTAATAGTTAGTCTCCTTTATAAATCATATTTTGTTATATCTTTCACCTCATTATCTAAAGAAAACTTATAACACTTACCATCTTTAAATAAATATGAAAACCCATATAGCGTTACCTTGTTATCAGCTTTTAAAATATAAGTACACCAGGATAAGCAAAAAATAATTTTTTTACTACCAGGTAATAATATATCTTTTTTTACATCTAAATTATCTAGTATAACAACCTCATCATCATTATAATGAGGATAATACTTATATTAATAAGATCAAGTCCTTTTAAATATCTTTTATAATCGTTATTTACCGCCTCGCCATCTTCTTCTGGAGGAGAATAAAATATGCTGCTTGCATTCATACTGCCTGCTGATACACCGTATATTACTGCATCTTTATTTTCTTTTATCAAATCTTTTAAATTAATATCATTAAAAAATTTATTTTGAGTTGGAACATATCCTCCTGCTAAATATATAAAATCAGCGTTTTTAACTAACTTTTTTGCATTTTTAACACTTCTTTTATCAAGCACTTTATAATTTTTAAAAGGAAGCGTTAAATCAAATGATTTAAATATGATACTTGAATATAAATCAGTTTTCTCATAATCGTTTGGATTGCTTGCAATATATAAAAAATTTTCATGCTTATTTACGTACTTTTTAAAATTATCTAGTATATGATTTTTATTTTCAAACCTTATTGGTGTTTTGTTACCAAATTCATCTTCTACGTTGGTATTTATAGAACTAGCTAAAAATAATGCCTTCATATTTTTCTCCTTTAACTAATCTAATTATAGCATATTACTTAAAAAACAAGTCATTTTAGACTTGCAACAATTTTACTTTTTACTTTAATTCTTCTAGTTTTAAACCATTGTCATAATACGCTTTATAACATTTTGCATCCTTATTACTTTTTATTATTTTTATTTCATTACCGTTGAATTCTACTGCTGAACAGTTATCTGAGCATAAAGCTTTTACACTCTTATTTTCTTTTAATACTTTTTCTAGATCTTCCCTCTTTTTAGAATCCGAAGAAAAATGAGGTACAAACATGTAATCCAAAAAACCAAGTCCTGATATTTTAACATAATTAGTAGATACACCTTCCATTATCTCTATATCGGATAATCCATGTTTTGAATAAGTTATTGCACCGGCTGAAATACCCGCTAAAACAACGTTTCTTTCACCAGCTTTTCTTATCATTTCATCCATGCCTGTTTCTTTTAAAGTATTAACTAGTTTAACCGTGTTACCACCACCAATATAAATAATATCAGCATCATTTATCTTTTTTTCTACAACCTCCATGTGGGCTAAAGTCTTATTGGATATCTTACCAGTTTCACAACCTAAGTTCTTATAAATATCTTTTATTACTTTATAATAAGAATCCGCAAAACTACTTGCCAGTCCAATGAATAAAAAGTTTGGCTTTTCTTTATTAGTTAATCTTACTATTTCTTCATCAATTTCTTTTGTTTCATAATTTGTATTATTTCTTCCAATGTCTCCTCCACCGATTAATACAATCCTCATTCAATCACCTCGTGTACTTTTTAGATAAATCATATGTATTTTTTAAAGTTTGCTGAACTTTTTCTTTATCATCATTATTCATTAAATACTTAAATGTCATAATGTATAAAAACTCATCAAAACTTACATCGTTATTCATTATTAAATTTGAAGCAATCCTTAAAACCTTTTTTCTTGAAAAAATATAATCATCTATCTTATATTGTAAATCATTAATCTTATAATTATTTTCTAAAAAATCTATTATGTCTATGTTAAATATACCAGGAGAAATATTATCTGGTTTTTTATTTTTTAATATCTCATCATATTCTTCTCTATTTAAAACATCAGCATCGCACAATTGTGCTTTTATTACCGCGTCTTTATATTTTTCAACACTTTCTCTAACTGTAGAAGAAAGTCCTCTTGATGTTATATATTCTTTTTCCTTTTTCTTAAAATCATATATTATAACTGGCAGGCTCTTTGAAACCGCAACCGTAGATAAATGTTCTAATATATAATTTTTTAAGTCTAATTCTATAAATTGATCAAGTATTGTTGCACTATCATTCGATGATAAAACCATTGATTTTGATACATTATTTACATCTATTCCATATAAACTAAGTAAGTTTTCTCTTACCATTATTTTTTCTACCGGAATCTTAATAATGGTTTTCATATTTTTTAAATCTTTATTATAAAATTTATATTTTTTTAGATAATCTATGGTTTTAAAAATTTCTTCAGAGTTTAAATCATCAGTAAAATTTATTTCATCGTCTTTATCGCTACTAACATTAGTAACAGAACTTTCATTATAAGATATAGTACTAATATTATAAATTCTTGCATCATTTTTATTCACTAATTTATCAACCCAGAAATTATATATAGATAAAGTTGATATTAGATTTAACTTATCATTAATAATTTTCTTATATGCGTTTTCAATGGTCTTAACAGTTGTACCATTATATAAAATCTTTGCAATAACATCATCACTAAATTTAAGTGATAATTCATCTATTTTTTCTAAAATATCATTAAGTGATTTTAAAGTATAATTAGCAGATATACCATCTAAAAGATTTCTATCCTCTATCTTATAACCATGTTTATTTAAAACCTTTATAACTTCAGTTATGCTAAGTGGAACATAATTTTTAAAAGCATTTTCATTATAACTATTAATATCTCCTAATAATTTTATCTTATAATCATTATTTATTGTTTTATCACTTGATATAAAATCAATTATACCGTAATCCAAAAGCACAGCATTAACTTCTATCTTATGCTTAGTATCTTCTAACATGTATTTTAATAATAATTTATCCTCGTTCTCTTTATTAATTTTTTCATCTAATTCATAATATTTTTCAATTAAAACATCAACTGATTCATATAACTTATCAAGTATTTTATTTAAATAAGAATAATTTTGTGATGAAAAAGAAGGGCTTTTCTTATTAAGCTCATTTAAAAACGAGATAAATAAATCCATTTCATACATAGATAATAAATTATATTTATTATTAATTTTCTTTAATAAAGTGATGTTATCACACAAACTATCAGTTTGTGCAGGGCCTAATTTTTGCTTATATACACTCATTATTAAATTAAGATAGTTCTCTAAATCCTTATAATCAAAAAACTCTTCTTTTGTTAATTGTTTTACCAAACCTTTTATCTTATAATTTATATATTTTTCTATCATTTACTATCACCTACAATTCCCTTTTTTATTTCATTTATTTTATCTAGCTCTTTATTATGTAATTTAATTGTAGTGCTAAAGAAATCTTTAAGTTTGTCAGACGTAATTACAATATAATTATTTTTATCTAACATTTTTATAGATACATAAGTTTCATTTTTTCGAATATAATAACAATTATCTAAACCCTTTATTTGTTTTAGTGATGTTCTATAACCACCTTTCTTGAAATTGGATAAGATAATTTCTAAATTTTTTAAAAAGTCTTTGTCATGTTTATCACGAGCATAATCAGTGTATTTAATTCCTTCATCATCTGTTAAATAATATATATTATCAATATTATCAATTTTATCATTATCCTGGTAATTATTTTTACTTTCTGATTCAATTTTTGTTTCTTGTTTTATTTTGTCTATACGATTAACGTATAAATTATATAACTTGCTTAAAGTATTTAATTCTTCTTGTAATTCTTCTTGCGTTTTGTTATGCTTTTCTTCATCTATATAATCTCTAATGTTTTTTATGTTAATATATAAATACTTTAAATACGCATTATCCGCTAAAGAAGAAAGAACATCATTATCATTCTTAAAATAAAACTCTTTATAAGAAAACGCCATGTTAGAATCAACTTGTTTAATATCATAAGAAACACTATTTAAAAGAGCATCAGTTTTTTCTAACAACCGTTTACACTCTGAAGAACATCTTTTATCTAAAACGTTTCTTTTATGGATATTACTTTCTCTTTTTAATTTTCTTTCAAGCTCATCATTTTCCTTTGTTTTTTGCTTTTCATTTATATATTTTATTTTCTGGTTATATAAGTCCATGTTTTTCTTAGTAATATAATTACACAAAACTAAAATATCATTAGCAGGAAATCCAAGGTTTTTAAGTACTTTTAGACTATATTTATCAAGATTAACTATTTTTACACCAACATCATCTAAAAATGAGATATAAAAATTCAGTTTTGTATAATATAATATTACGTTATTTTTTAACTCTTTTAATATACTTTTTAATACGTTAAAAAACTCTTCTTTGGTTTCTTTTGTATCTTTATCCTGACTTGACACTAGTTTAACCCATGATGTATTTTTTAACTCTTTTAACGAGCTTTTAAAATTAATTAATAGATTTTTATCACTTATATTATTAATAATATAAGTTAATGACTTTTTGTCATTAACAAAATCATATAACAAAAATGATTTATCATCTAACAATTTTTCAATTATGTCAATTATTTCTAACCTTTGTTTTTCACTTGCTATTTTAATGTTATTTAATTCATTTAGTTTTTCTTTTACCCCATTAATATATTGATTCATAACTATCGTCTCCTTAATTTTCCCATCTTTTCTCTGATTATTTTTTCTTTTCTTTGTTATTAACTAAGTATACTTTACCATCATAAGATAATATATTAGTTTCCTTGCGTTTGAAGGTAAATTTTTTACATTAACCTCTTTTTTACTACCGTCTTTATTGTTTTTTAATAAAGCTACATCATTTTCTATTTTATCAATCACATATTTCATAATAAATTAGCCATTCGTATCCGTATTTACAATTTGAACACTTAAGTTAGTACCATCGCTAATAAAAATAATAATTCCATCTTGATTCGTTTCTATATACTTTAATATTTCTTTTATTTAGTTTTTCTAAAATAGAACTAGAAGGATGGTTATAATAATTATCAATTTCAAAATTATTTATTATGTCATACATACCCTCCAATATGATCTTCATGAGGATGAGTTGCAAATACATAATCAACTTGTAAATTAATCTTTTCAGTTTGATTTACACTTGATACACTATCAGTAATATTACTAAAATTATTTAAAAAATCTCCTTTTAACAATATAAATAAAATAATTACTATTCCAATTACAATACTAACTAATTTTCTTATTTTCTTTTCGTTATTCATACTCTATATCACACTACTTTATATAATTATACCATACATAAATAAAAAAAGATAACAAAATTATCTTTTTAAAAAATAACACACCATTTTGTTTTCATGTTTTTTATTTATTGAAAACACATCATCATAATAATCAATTATCTGATCATCTTTAAAAAATATTTTACTTTCCTTACAATCTTCAAAATCGTATAATGCGGAAATTAACATTTCATTCATCAAAAAAACACCAGTTAATCCAGAAAATTTTTCATCATCAAAGTCACGGCTTATAACAACTGTATTTTCTTTTTTTAAAAAACTTGTTTTTCCTATTTTTACACCTCTTAAATATACTTCATAAACAATACGATTCCCTTCTTTTAATAATAATTCAAAGTAAATATCTTTCATGTTAAATTCACCTTTCAAATTAGAATTTAAAAAGAAGCTTTATTTAGCTTCCTTAGTTTTAATTACTTCTTTTCCCTTATAATTACCGCAGTTAGGGCATACTCTGTGTGGTTTTATTGCTTCACCGCACTTAGGGCATGTTACCGTTGCAGAAGCTTCAATTTTATAGTGAGTACGACGCATTCTTTTTCTTGTCTTACTTACTTTTCTGAATGGAACTGCAAATAATTGGATATCCAACTTTAACATATTCTCACTCCTTCCTTAAAACATCGCTATAATCTTTTAATTTTGATAGTCTTGGATCTATCTTTTCCTTTTCTTCATCTTCCGTAATAAGATGCCATCCATCCCCTTTAATGGATTCTTCATCAGCATCAGGCGCAAGAACTCTTAAAGGAACATCCACTAATATATTTTGCCATACAATTGGAAAAATATCAAGAGTATTTTGATTAATTTCTAGTGAATTTTCACTATTTTCACCAATTACTTCATCAATTTCTATATCAAAAGGATAATCAACATCCTTAAGTGTTCTACAACAAGGAAGAACCATTGTTCCCGTTACCTTGACGTTAAGATTTAAGTCATTTTCATTATTATAAATATAACCATTTACCGTAACTGGCGATATTTTTCTTATATCAGTATTAATAAGCATCTCTTCTGGAATTACTAACTTACCCTCCACCGGAATTTTATACATATTATTATATATTATCTTACTTAAATCAATCAACATATCTTATCACCAACCAATGTAAAATAATTATACTATCTTTTAATATTCCTTGCAAGCAAATTATTCTTTATAAAAAGTTCTTACATCATTTTTTAAACTAGAATTAAATTGTTTGTTTCTTATCATTTCTATTTCAAACTTATACGGTGGTAAACTTATTCCATCATCATATTTTATATATGGTGTTTCAAGTATCTTAGGTATACCATCTAACCTTTCATTATAAATAATGTTAACTAACGAATCAAAACCTATGTAACCATATCCAATATTCTCATGTCTATCTTTTCTATTACCAATACTGTTCTTAGAATCATTAACATGAACGCAGGCAATTCTATTAATGCCAATTACCTTATCAAACTCATCTAAAAAAGAATCAAAACATTTCATGTCATATCCAGCATCATTTAAATGACAAGTATCCAGACAAACCCTTAATTTTTCATTTAGTTTAACACCATCAATAATCCTTTTTATATGTTCCAACTTAAAACCTACTTCACTACCTTTACCAGCCATAGTCTCTAAACATATTAAAACATTGCAATCAGGTGTAAGAGTCATGTTTAAGGCGTTTATTATGTTGTTTACTCCAGTATCAAGATCAAGATCCACAAAACTTCCAGGATGTAAAACTAAAAGCTTAACCCCTAAACGTTCAACCCTTTTTATTTCCTCTTTCAAAAAATTAATTGCAAAATTATATTTGTCATTATCTTTGTTATTAGCTAAATTAATAATATAAGGAGCATGACAAACTATCGTTTTAATATCAATGTTATTTTCCATCATTAACTTTTTAGCCTTATTTGTTAAATCATCATCAATAACACATCTTTTTGTATTCTGTGGAGCTCCCGTGTAAAACATAAAAGTATTAGCATTATAACTTACTGCTTCTTTTACACTTCCAAGTAATTGATCCTTACCATTAAAAGAGACATGTGAACCTATAATTAGCATGAATACACCTTCCTTCTAATAATAATTATACTAAAATATAAATAAAATAAAAACTTAATTTTAAATTTTAATTCATATAAAAAGTAACGAAACTTCTTTTCGTTACTCATTTTAATACTATTTACGTTTGGTTGTTAGCAGTCTGAGATTGTCATAGAAATTTGGGAATAACCATATTCATCAACCCCAATTGTATAATTTCCAACATAACAATACTTATTTGTATCGCTAGCCCAAGATGTTTCATAATCATCACAATAATATTGTCTTACGTCAGTGTTAGCAAATTGTCCATCTTCTTTTGCAGTAACCGTTACTGTTGTTCCGCTTGCTGCTATAACAAGATCGTCTTCAGAATAATCACTCATGGATGTAAGATCAGTGGTCTCAATTGCACCTATCGTACTTTGAGCGCACACCATTTCAGCATTATTTTCAATCACTTGTGCTGACTCGTAAAACGAATTTGCCCTTGATTTTCTAATCGTACTATTAATTTGTGTTGTTGCAATAACCATGATAATTGCAAGTACTACGATAACTGCTAATAACTCGATTAAGGTAAAACCTTTTTTGTTTTTTAATACTTTCATTTTTTTCTTTCCCTTCCTTTTCCTCTTTTAATTTTATAGTAAACTGCTACTAAACATTTATCCTTAAGTAAGTTACTTCTTTACTAAAGTATAAATACCTAATAGCAGCTTACTATCATCATTTATATCTTATCAATATTGTAGTTTATTGTCAATATTAATGTTTTTATTTTTTTTTAATTTACGCATTTTTACAAACGTTATTTCATTAATTTATTATATAAAATATTTATGCATTTTTCTTTTTGTGAAAAGCTTGGATGAACGTATAAATTTAATGTTATGTTAACGTTAGCATGACCTAGTAATTCACTTACTGTTTTATAATCAACTCCCAGGGAAATACAATTAGTTGCAAACGTGTGTCTTAATGAGTGAAAATTAAAATGTTTAATTTTTAATTTTTTAAGAACATTATTAAAATAACTTCTGTATACTCTTGGTTCAATAAATTTATTAGAACCAGTTAGGATATAATATTCATTATTGTTTTTTAATGATTTTATTATTTTGATGAAGTTCTTATTTAATGGAATAATTCTATTTGCGTTTTTTGTTTTTGGAGTTGAAATTATGATTTTTGAATAATTACTATTATTATTTTTTATATATATTCTTTGAATAGTTTTGTTAATGTTAATAAAACTATTTTTAAAATCAACATCACCCCATTTTAATGCACATATCTCTCCAATTCTAATTCCTGTGAATAAACATATTAATATACCAATATTTTTATTATTTAAATTATTAATGGCATATTTCATTATCTTATTTTGTTCATCTTTTGTTAATACATACACTTTTTTAATAAAATTATTTTTTGGATAAACAAACGTTAAATCAAATGGTTTTATTTCTTTTTTATTAAATATTAATTTTATATTCGATTTTAAAACTGATATTATATCTTTTATTGTTTTTATGGATAGTCCTAAGTTGTTTTTACCACCGGTTTTATATAGCATTAATATATAATTTTGAATTAACGTATTATTAATTGAATCAATATAGTAGTCTCCTAATATAGGAATTATATAGTTATAAACAATATTCGAATAATTTGCATACGTTGATTCTTTAACGTAGTCTTTTTTATACTCTAACCATTTACATAAGTATATCTTAAGCTTTGTTTTTTTAATTCTCATTTTTTTCTCCTTTCAAACGAATATTGTACAACACTTAAGTAACTTACTTAAGGATAAATGTTTAGTAGCAGTTTACTATAAAATTAAAAAAGGAAAAGGAAGGGAAAAAAATGAAAGTATTAAAAAACAAAAAAGGTTTTACCTTAATCGAGTTATTAGCAGTTATCGTAGTACTTGCAATTATCATGGTTATTGCAACAACACAAATTAATAGTACGATTAGAAAATCAAGGGCAAATTCGTTTTACGAGTCAGCACAAATGATTGAAAATAATGCTGAAATGGTGTGCGCTCAAAGTACGTTAGGAGCAATTAGTGAAACTGATCTTACATCCATGAGTGATTATTCTACAGATGATCTTGATGTAGATGTGGATGATAATGATCCAACAATAATATACATCGATGCAGTATATGGCGGACAATTTGCTAACACTGACATAAGACAATATTATTGTGATGATTATGATGAGAAAACTTGGGCTAGCAATACAAGTAAGTATTGTTATGTTGGAAATTATACAATTGGGCTTTATTATGATGAAGGTAATAGTGCTTATTTATCTCGAATAACAATAGATGTTGACTGCTAACAACCAAACGCAAATAGTATTAAAATGAGTA
>CAYSJY010000025.1:0-15848 GCA_964431705.1 uncultured Muribaculaceae bacterium
AATTTTTCCGCTAATGTTTAAATATTTTTAGGACATTTTCCTAAATTATTGACATCACTTATGTTAATAACAAAAAAAGCAAAGAGCGAACTTTGCTTTTTATTATACAGCAGTATAGCCACCGTCTACTGGTAAAATAACACCAGTTACGTAACTTGCTTCACAACTTCCTAGGAATATTGCAGCTGCGTTTAGTTCGCCCTCATTACCATATCTTCCCAATGGTACGGTAGCTTTCATATAATTAGTAAAACTTTCAGTAATTAAAGTTTCATGAGTAAGTTCCGTATCAAAGTATCCAGGACAAATTGCATTACATGTAATATTATACTTTGCAAGTTCTGCTGCAACCGCACGAGTAAAGTTTATTACACCACCTTTACTAGTATGATATGCAACGGTATCCATCGCCATGTTTCCTACCATTCCATACATAGAGGCAATGTTAATTATTCTACCATAGTTGTTATCTTTCATTATGTTTGCAAAAGCTCTTGTTACGTAAAACAAACTAGTCATATCAGTCTTTATGGTAAAATCCCATTCCTCATCGGTCATGTTTAAAACACCATTATTTTTAGCTGAACCAGCACAGTTGACTAAGACGTCTACTCTGCCATATTTTTCTTTTACTATTTTAGCAGCATTATTAACAGAAGAAACATCAGTTACATCACACTTAATTGGTAAGCACTCTACCCCTTCTTGTCTAATTTGTTCAGCTACTTCTTCTAATTTTTCTAAACGTCTTGCGGTAATTACAAGTGTTGCACCTTGTTTTGCATATCCTTTAGCCATTTGTGCACCAAGTCCTGATGATGCTCCTGATACCACAACTACTTTGCCTTTATAATCGAACATTTTTATCCTTCCTTACTTAGTTATATTTTTTAGAATAACGGTTTTAGTTCTAGACATTTCTTTTAAAGTGGTCATGATACCCTCATTTCCAATTCCAGAATATTTCCATCCACCGAATGGTTGTTCAAATGATCTAAAGAAACTTGCACCATTTATAACAAATCCACCGCACTCCATTTTTTCACTTACTTTTATAGCTTTACTTATGTCTTTAGTAATTATACATCCGGAAAGTCCATAAATAGATTGATTTGCAATTTTAATAGCCTCATCAAGAGAATCAAAACCAATTACTGGTATCACTGGACCAAAAATTTCCATGTCTTTTGCAACTTCCATATCTTTTGTTACATTATCTAAAATCGTTGGTTTGTAAAAAGCTCCATTACGTTTACCTCCAATTACTATTTTTGCCCCTTCTTTAACCGTTTGATTAACTTGTTTTTCCACCTCAATTGCTGCTTCTTCACTAATTAAACAACCAACATCAGTATCCTCATCCATTGGATTACCAACTTTTAATGTTCTTATTTTTTCAGTCATTTTTCTTATAAATTCATTTTTTACCTTATTATGAACTAGAAATCTCTTTGACGCACAGCATACTTGCCCAGTATTATAAAGTCTACCCCATACCGTTTCATTAACTGCTAAATCAATATCTCCATCATCCATTAGGATAAAAGCGTCATTTCCACCTAATTCTAATGAACTATGAGCACAGTGTTCCGCACAGTTTTTAGCAGCATCAATACCAGCAGCAGTACTACCGGTTAAACTAACCATCGCTACTTTTTCATTACTAGTAAGTGCTTTACCAACTACTGAACCAGAGCCATGAACAACTGATATAACACCTGATGGTGTGCCCGCTTTTTCTAATAATTTAACATACTTTGTTAAAGTTAAAGGATTTACTGACGCAGGTTTTAAAACTACTGAGTTTCCCATTAATAAAGCAGGAGGTACTTTATTAATAAATATATCACTAGGAAAATTAAATGGAATTATGGCAACTACAACGCCAAGTGGTTGTTGTATCGTATATTGGATGGTATTTTCTTGTCCAGCTTCAGTACCACGATAAACCATATTCCCATATTCATGTTTTACTTTTTCAACATAACCTAAAACTCCTATTTTGATATTTGCAATTTCATTATATGCTTCCTTAATAGGTTTTCCTGTTTCTTTACATAAGGTAGTTGCTAAATCATCTTTATTTTCTTCTACCAAAGATGCAAATTTAATTAAGACATCACATCTTTCAACAACTGATTTATCTTCCCATGCTTTTTGTGCGTTATAAGCATAATCAATTGCTTTATCTACTTCTTCTTTACTTAAGCTTGGAACGGTATCAATGATCTTTCCTGTTGCAGGATTTATAACATCTATTTTTTTACCACTTTGTGCATCCGTCCATTTTCCACATATTAAACTTTTCATATATCCAAATCCTTTCCAAATGCTGTGTATGAAAGTGATAGTCCACCAACCGTATTTGATGAGTGATCACCTTGACCATATTCACCAAACGTAAATACCATCAAAAATTCTTTATTTGGAATTACCTTTTTAACTTCAGGATAAATTTTATCTTCTATGTTAGATAAAGCAAGTCCAAGTCTTCTACCACCGCAGTGAACCAAAAAGTAAGAATTTTCTTCATTATCCATTAAAGCATTTAACTTAGTAATGGTATCCTCATTTGCTTTTAAAATACCTTCTGGAGTATTTGAAAGCTGAATAACCGCTGTGTTAAGTGCTAAATCTGCTCCAATATTCATGGATAAATCATCATTTGCAAACATAGGATGACGTACGGCCGTTACTTTTCCAATTGGATCTTTAACACCAAGTGGGGCACAAATGGTTTCAGTAAGTAAATTATCACCCATTAGCTTTTCAATTGGTTTACCAGTCCATTTTGAATATACTTCTAAAGCTGGTTTATGATCTATTTCAACAAGTGTTCTTGCACCATTAATCTTAGTTATAATACCAGCATTATCTGTTTCATGATAAGCTCCAGTATAAATGTTTTTCATCTTAGCATCAGTATAGAATACTGCAATTACACATCCATCACTAAAGCTTTCTCCATCATTTAAAATACTCCATTTACCTTCTACGGTATTATCCGCAGCACTACCTCCGAAGACTGGAATGTTACCTATTACGTCTTGGATTCCTTTTAGGTACTCTTCTTCATTAGCAGGTGATGCACTCATAAAGAAAAAGTCAGGTTCTTTATCATCTCCAGTAAGTTTAGATATTGCTTCTTTAGCAATACGTTTACCAATTTCTCTTGGCGATTCATCAGTTTTCTTACTTCCTGCAGTAACTACTTTTACATCACCACCGAAAAGCATCATACCAGAATATCCAGTATCTTTATTTAGATATCCATCTTGTGTACATAATGCTGCTGATGAAGTACATCCAATAATTGGGACATTACCTAATATACTTTTTGCACCTTCCATTAATTTTTTTTGATCTTGAACACAACTTGTAAAAAATAGTCCAACCTGTGGATTATCAATTACGTTTGCCATCTTTGCAGTTTCTGCACCTGATAGGTATGCGTCCGTGTTTTCACTATAACCAACTTTTGTTTTTAACATTTATTTTCCCTCCTTTAAACAAAAATTAATTACCTCAAATACTAACTACCTTTACCTGGTAGATTATCCTACCACCTTAATTATAGTTTGTCTAAAATTCATAGTCAATAAAACTTAATAAAACAATCATTTTTCTTTGTCATCAATGTAAAAAAATGTATAAAACCAAGCATTACTCTGCTTGGTTTTCTATATAAAAAGCATAATATTCATCATAGGTAATATCCTCTTCATGCATAATCGTTGCCGCTTCTATTCCAACGTATCTCCAATGCCATGACTCTGCTTCATATCCTGTTAAATATTCTTTACCTTCTGGATACCTTTCAATAAATCCATATAAATAAGCGTTTTCTTTTAACCATTCATATGCTTCACTTTCACCAAACGAACTAGCAGAAGGTGCACTTGTGCTGGTCATATCAACCACAAGTCCAGTTTGATGTTCAGAATGTCCAGGTCTTGCTGCGCTTTCGTCAGCTTGTCTTTGGCCATATGTTTGAACCCTATAATTATATATTTCCTCTTGGCTTTCATAATCACGATAACTTGATGTAACCATTAAATAATGCCCTTCTTCGTATGCCGCATTCCACAAATCTAGAAAATGCTCATATGCATAATCGATTAGTTGGTTATCGCCTTCTTCTCCATACGAATAATCTAGTGGTATAGTAACTAAATTTTCAGGTGTATAATCACTTGTTAAGGCATAAAATTTATTTACTATCATTAATTCGTCTAGTGAAGTATCTGTTTCCAAAGAAAAATCATACCATTCATTATCAGCGTTTACGTTTATAATTGCTATAACATCACTAAATTCCGTACTCGTGTTATCTTCATAGTAAGCTAAATATTCATCTAAATAATTTTCAATAAAGTATTTTTGTTCAACTATACTAACCAAAACTTCATTTTTTTCGCTATCTAACAAATTATCTAAACTAGAATCTGATAGTTTTTCTAATAAAATTTCTACTTCACTATCCGTATACCCTATAGTAAGCAACTTATATTCATATGATTGTCTGTATTGATATTCCTTGTAAGCATTTATTCCTACTATAATTAGAACAGATAATATAATTATTGCTAAAAAATAATATACCCATTTTCTAAGTTTTAACTTCTTTTTAGTATTGCTCATACTTCACCTACAATCTTATATATTTATATCGTTGGATAAACACTAATACCGATTGGTAATCCTATTACGTACCAACAAATTATCATTAACAAAAATAATAATATAATTGCAATGAAATAAGGTAATATTACTCGGTAACATCCTCTGATACTAAAGTCATTTTTATTTTTTGTGAAAACTTCAATAAATCCAATAAATATTACAAAATACGTAAATAATGGCGAAATAACATTTGTTGCAGCTTCAGCTAATCTAAACACTAATTGGGCAAATTCAGGGGATATATTAGCCCTTATTACAGAAGGCATAATATTTGGTGCTATAATAGACCATTTAGCCACTGACCCAGGTAGTAAAATATTACAAATTATTGAAAATACAAATATAAGTAATATAAGTGGGACAAAAGAGAATTCAGAGTCTTTAATAACATTTGATAAAAGGCCTGTTACAACAACTCCTAAATTAGTTTCGGTAAGTAAAGCACTTAGTTGTGCCGCAAAGAAAATTAAAACAAATACCCCACCGATGCTTTTCAAATAATCAGTAGAAAAATTAACCATGTCTCGTATTTTTCTTATTGTTCCAGTTATAACACCAAAAACAAAACCTTGAACTGCAAAAATAAATGATATTATACCAACCATGTTAGTCATCAATAATGAATCAGATGAAAATAACATTTGTGTATAGGTATCCTGTGATTTATCTAGTAATAGTCCTAAAAAGCTCTCATTTTCAGTAGGTATTATCATAAGAATTATTGGTATTAAAACAATAACCGTTGCGATTATAGCACCAATTATACCCTTTTTTTCTCTTTTATCTTCTAATACAACTTCCTCTTCTTCTTCAATTTGGTTTTTACCTAATTTTCTTAACAATACTTTTTCCGAAATAAAAGTACATAAAATTGCTAATAAAAAGGAAGCTACTATTAAGAAAATTAAATTACCACTTTGACTTATGGTATAGCTGGTATCAATTAATTTAGAACTTGCCTCGGTATAACTAGTCAAATTATAATCTAATTGTGTTAAGAAGAACCCAGCACCATGCCCCGCAGCTATTGAGGCAAATCCTAAAGCTAAGCCTCCGATTGGATTTCTATTCATGCTCATGAATAATACTGCTCCAAGCGGCAATAAAAGTACATAACCGACACTAGTGTCCACACTTGCAATAATGCAAACTAAAGAATACATAAAAACGATTATGAACTTAGGAATTTTCTTTGTAATTTTATTACACATCGTTTTTAAAAAGCCCGATTTTAAGGCAATACCAAACGAAATGGCTGCAATTAAAAGAGAGCCAAATGGTACAAAATTAATAAGATTATCATAAGCGGATGTAATAATAAACTTTAAACCATCTAAACTAAGAAGTGAATTAACAGCAATAGTCGTTGAATCAACCTCACCTGCAATGGTAGTTAACTTATCATAAGTTACTTGCAAATTTAAGGTGTTAGCTATTGCACTTACTATTACAACCAATATTGATAAATATATGAAAAACATTACTGGATGGGACGATCTTTTCAATTTTTTTGGATTTATCATATTTATTCCTCCGTTACAACCTTTTTAATCTTTTTATTAAATTCTACTCTAGGAAGCATAATCATTCTTCCACAATTGGTGCATTTTATTTTTATATCAACACCAACTCTTACTACTTCAAAAACATCACAACCACAAGGATGTTTTTTTTTCATTTTAACAATTGAATTTAAACCATAATCATTTTTCATTATGAACCTCTATTTGAGTGTATGGAATTTTAATTCCATTTTTTTCTAATGCATCTTTAAATTCTTTTCTCATTAACCTTTGAACTGATGAGTTCTTAGTTGGTTTGCACTTTGCTACAACCCTAATTATAACAGATGAACTATCAAGATTTTCAATGCCCCAAATTTCTGGTTCATCAACTATATATGAATTTTTTTCTTTTAAAGTAGCAGCCCGTGTTTTTAATACTTTTTCTGCCTTTTCTATATCTGTTTCGTAACTTATTGAAACATCCACAACCGCCAAACTTTTATCTAAACTATAATTAATAACCTCAGTTATGTTTCTGTTTGATATTATTTTTATTTCTCCAGTATAGGCTTGAACACGAGTTGATTTAAGTCCAATGGAAATTACCGTTCCGGAAAAATCATCTATTTTAACTGAATCACCTACTGCATACCAATTTTCAAATAATATTGATGCTCCAACTAAAATATCTTTTAATATATCTTGGAAAGCAAGACCAACAACTAATGATACAACACCTAACCCTGTTATTAATGCAGCAGTATTAACTCCATAAAGGCTAAGTAATGCAAGAAACACTATAATCCAAATTATGTATTTAACAATGTTACATAAAAAACTACTTATTGTTTTTAGTTTTCTAGTATCAAATCTTTTATGTTTTTTCTCTGGATTAAATGTTTTTTTAATAATTTTTTTTAAAAGTTTTTCTAAGATAAGTGCCAAGATAATAATTATTATCGTCATGTATATTTCCTTGGCAATCGTAAGTCCAAAGATTTTCATTACACATCTCCTATTCTACATCTATGTTTAAAATTTCTAAAATACGATTTAAATCTTCCTTGGTTGTAAAAGAAATCTTAATTTTATTATCAGAAATAGCTACTTTAGTTCCTAATTTTTCTTTCATAGCATTTTCCACATGTTTGTATTCAGTTGTTTTCTTACGTTTGTTAATTGGTGTTTTTCTAACAAACGTATTTTCATCTGTTAGAAGTTCTAAGTCACGTACGCTTAAGTTTTCATTTACTACTTTATTTGCAAGTTCTTTTATTTGTTCATGGTTTTCCAACTTACTTAAAACACGAGCGTGCCCCATTGAAAGTTTTCCATATAACACAAAATCTTGTACGTCTAAAGGTAGTCTTAACAATCCTAACATATTAGTTATATGACTCCTTGATTTACCTAACTTTTTAGCAAGTTCATCTTGGGTTAATCTCATTGTTTCAATAATTGATTTATAAGCTTTAGCTTCTTCTATAGCAGATAAATCTTCCCTTTGCAAATTCTCCAAAAGAGCAACTTGCATCATTTCATCATCCGTAAAGTCCTTTATAATAGCAGGTATTTTAGTTAACCCAGCCATTTTTGAGGCTTTAACTCTTCTTTCACCAGCGATTATATTATAACCTTTAACACTTTTTTTAACAATAATTGGTTGAAACACACCGTGTTCTTTAATAGATGATGCCAATTCTTTTAATCCTTCTGCATCAAACACCTTTCTAGGTTGATAAGGATTAGGCATTAACTCATCCAAATTCAACTCAACTATTTCTTCTTTAGGAGTTTCGTCAATTATTTTGTTTTCTATGTTATCAAAGTCTAAAACTTCAGTGTTAAATAATTGTTCTAACCCCATGCCTAAAGCTCTTCTTTTACTCGGTTCGTCCTTCATTATGTTCAATAACCTCCTTTGCTAGGTTAAGATATGCTTCAGTGCCCCTGCTCATCGGATCATAAGCTATTATTGGCTTACCATGACTTGGCGCTTCTGTCAATCTTATTAATCTTGGAATTAATGTATTATAAACTCTTTCTTTAAAGAATCCTCTTATTTCTTCTACCACTTCTAATCCTAAATTAGTTCTAGAATCTAGCATAGTTAAAAGTACTCCTTCTATTTCAAGTGTTGGGTTAAGCTTTCTTTGAGCAAGCATAATTGAATTTAAAAGTTGCATAATCCCTTCTAATGCAAAAAACTCACACTGAACTGGTATTAAAACAGAATTAGCGGCCGTAAGTGCATTTGTTGTTAAAAGTCCTAAAGATGGTGGACAATCAATTATAATGTAATCATAACCATCCTTAATTGTTTCAACTGCTAACTTTAACTGCAAGTTTTTTTGAAATGTAGGATCAGCCTTTGATTTTTCAATTAATTCTATATCTGCTCCCGCTAGATTAATCGTGGCAGGAATTATACTTAAATTTTTGAAATTAGTTCTTATTATAGCCTCCGTTGTTTTACATCTTCCTAATAAAAGATCATAAATGCTTTTTGAAACATCCCCTTTATTAATACCAACACCTGTTGAACAATTTCCTTGTGGATCTAAATCAATAAGTAATACTTTTTTCCCTTGAACACCTAAAGAAGCGGCTAAATTTATACTAGTTGTTGTTTTTCCTACTCCACCTTTTTGGTTTACCAATGCTATTACTCTTGCCATTTACCTCACTTCTTTCTGCTACTTTGTATTATTTTAACAATACTATTATACATAAAAAAAAGTAATTTTTAAAGACTTAATTGAATCAAATTTGATTCCTTAATTTATCTGCAAACTCTTTAATTTTTCTAAATCTATGATTTAAACATGATTTACTAACGTTAGCACCAGTTTCCAAGGTCATTATCTTGCTTAACTCTAAAAGTGAGGATTCCGGATATTTTACTCTATAATTAGCACTTTCTTTTAATTTATCGTCCAAAAGATCAAACGCATCTCGTTCTTTTATGTAATCAATCTCAGAAATAAGCTTATTGGATGTAGTAAGTGTTTTTTCAACGTTTGCCTGCTCACAGTTATTTAAACGATTAGTCATATTTATTTTTTCTCGATATACCCTTATTTCTTCATAGTACATAACGCCGTTATAAGCTCTTATAAGTCTTAAAAAATCACTTATTTTCTCTGCTTCTTTAACATAAATCATATAACCTTTTTTACGGTGCAGAACCTTACTATTTAAATTACATTCATTAAGTAAATTATTTAAAAAGTTAGCATATTTAGTATCATTAATTAAAAACTCAAGATGATACCTGGATGTTTTAGGATCATTTAAGCTTCCACTTACTAAAAATACTCCTCTTAAATAGGCTCTTTTTAATTCATCATCAGAAAGCATCGAATCACTAGGTATTATTAAAAGTTCATTTTTATCATTTATTATCCCTAAATCACGTAAAACCTTTAAGGTATCTTTTTTTAATTCCAATACGTATATTTCATTTTTCTTGAAGTTATAGTTTTTTCTTAATGATATATTTAAATTAATATCATATAAAATTTTAAATAACCCAAAAATACGATTTGCAACAAACTTATTTTCAGTTTGAATTTTTATGTTATAAATTTTTATTTCTGCGCTAGTTCTAATTATTCCTGATAATTCAGATAAGTACTCGGTTCTAGTGCATTCAGTTGTACTAATTTCTTTTTTTATTTTACTCGAAAACGTCATACCATCACTTCCTTACCATGAAAATTATATCAAATAATGGTTTCTTTTTCAACATATCCAGGTGTTTTTATTGATTTAAATTTGTGTGTAAAAAAGAAGTACATAACTAATGTACACTTTAGTTTGATTTAACATATTAATAATTTTCTAAACAAAAAAGTCTAATAACTAATCATTAGACTTCTTTATCTTTTTTATTATGTTTGTTGCTGCTATCGCACCCTCTGCAGTTGCTGTTACAACTTGATATAAATCTTTACTTATAGAGTCTCCAGCCGCAAAAACATTATCATCACTTGTCTTCATTGTATTATCAACTATTATTCCTTTATTATCTGAAGTTAGGTTAAGATTTTGATAATATGCAGGTGATGCTTCTTGTCCAATACAAACGAATACTGCACTAACATTTATTTTCTCATCATCATCTAAAATAATACCAGTTACTTTCTTAGTATCTCCTAACACTTCTTTTACTTTTTTATTTAAAAGTACTTTTACGTTTTTACGCTTTACTATGTCTTTTTCCTTTTCGTCCGCCCTTAATTTATTCGACCTATTTATAATGTATACAAAACGTGCTATATCACTCATGTATTCAGCTGCTTCCATCGCGGAGTTTCGCCCTCCAATTATTGCTATTTCTTTTTCCTTATACAAAGCGCCATCACACACTGCACAATATGATATACCTTTATTTTCATAAATATCTGCATTTTTTACATCTAGTTTTTTCGAGTTTTTTCCCGTTGCGATTAAAATATAACCAGATGTATATTTATTATTGTCAGTTATAACCTTATAAATATTATTTTCTTTTTCTATGTTTATTACTTTTTCTGTTTTAAATGGAACTGAAAGCTCTTCTACTTGCGAATACATTCTAAAAGCAAGAGTAGTGGCATTACCTTCTAAATATCCAGGATAATTTTCTATTTTATGTGTTTTATTTAAAGTACCACCAGGAGCTTGTTGTTCTATTACTAAAGGAGTAATACCTGCTCTTTTTAGATATATAGCAGCAGAAAGTCCAGCTGGTCCTGCACCTATTATAATAACGTTATAATTAGTGTTTGATTTCATTTTCTTTAGCTCCTACGTCATCATATCCATTACACTTAAACTTAGTTATTATAAACATGACGAATCCTGCTATTATCATAAGAATAGAAACTAACTGAGCTATTTTTAAACTTCCTAACATCAAACTATCAGTTCTAAGCGATTCAATAAAGAATCTTAAAATACCATACCAAATAAAATATAACGCGGTTGTATTCCCAAGCTTAGTTGTTTTTATACTTCTAAAGCCAACCAAAACAAAGAAACCAATTAAACAAAAGATAGATTCATATAAAAACGTAGGATGATAATAATGTCCGTTAATATACATTCCGTTTATTATAAATTCTGGTAAATGAAGAGCTTCTAAAAAAGATCTTGAAACAATTCCACCATGTGCTTCACTATTAAAGAAATTTCCCCAACGACCAATTCCTTGGGCTAATAAAAGTGCTGGTGATGCTATATCAAGTATTTTAAGAACATTAACGCTATATTTTTTGCAATAAATAACCAATGTAATTAATCCCGCAATTATTCCACCATGAATAGCAAGGCCACCGTTCCATACTTTAATCATTTCAATTGGATATGATGCATAATAATCTAAATTAAATAAGATATAATAAATTCTGGCACCTATAAGTCCAAATACAACACACCAAAAAACTAAATTGGTAATAAAACTTGTAGGAATATTATATCTTTTAGCTTCGCTGTTAATTAAAACACTTGCTAATATTATTCCTAATAAAATAAAAATTGAATACCACGTTACACTAAGTGGTCCTATACTAAAAGCTACTGGATTCATATTATCTTTTACACCTTTCTATTAATGGTTTTATAATGAAATTAGAAATCATCATGTTTACAACGCTTATAAAAATTGACACTATTATTGGCGAGAAAAAACCAGTTAAAGAAAAATACTTGCCCAAAATAATATCAACCAATAAAAGTATAAATACATTGATAACAAAATAAAACAAACCTAAGGAAATACCAATTAAGGGTAACGATATCGTAACTAAAAATGGTTTTATAGTTCTATTTAATACATATATAATTACAGCTGCTAAAAAACCATAAAATAAATTTTCAACATAAAGCGATCTAAATAAATTAGAGGCGATAATTAAAACTATTGCATAAGCGAGCATATAAATAAGCCATTCTAAAAACAAATTTAATCGATACTCTATCTTCTTTTCTTTGTTTTTCTTTGTGGTTTTTTCATTAACTACAATTACCTTCATAATATCACCATTATAATTATATCATAATGATAATCTTTTATATAAAATTTTTGCTAAATTTTATAAAAATCTAAAAGGTTTCATTTTTATTTTATAGTTTCATTATCATAATCATTTTGTTTTTTATAAATATTTTACTTATTTTACTTCTTCAACACATAAAGAGTATGCAAACCTAATTAATGTTTCTTTTTTCTTTATGTAATAATATCCTAAAGAAAAACCTAGGTTATTAGCAATAAATCTATCATCATACCCATTTTCTTTATCTAAATAAGTCCAATAAATTATTTTTCTTTCATCCGTTGTTAATTTATTAAAAGAAAATCTAAAATAATTTATAAATTCTATTCTCTTTTTTCTTTCTTGTGAATCCAATTTTACGTAAGAATTAGAATTAGGAGTATAACTTAACTCATCCAAAATAAAATCATCTTTTATTTTTGAGGTAGAATCATTATCAACCGACAAACTATAATAAATATATTTAGATATTACCTGTTCAACGTTTTTTTTCGTCTTAGACCATAAAACATTTATTGGTTGTACCATGATAGCAACTCCTTTCAGAGAATATTCTAGCATTTTTAAAAGAATAAAAGGTAATAATAAAATTATAAAAAAGTTAGTAAAAAATAAGGTAAAGATAATTTATATCTCTACCTTATTATTAACTTTTTTTTTAAAAATTACCCTATAAAAGTGATTTTAAATATATTCCTGTATACGATTTTTCACATTTTGTTACTTTCTCAGGGGTTCCTTCACATACTATTGTACCCCCGTTGTCACCGCCTTCTGGACCTAAATCTATTATGTGATCTGCTACTTTTATAACATCTAAGTTATGTTCTATTACAATTACTGTATCTCCATTATCTACTATTCTATTTAATATAACAAGTAGTTTTTTTATATCATCACTATGAAGTCCAGTAGTTGGTTCATCTAGAATAAACACACTTTTTCCAGTTGGTTTTTTCTGAAGTTCTTTTGCAAGTTTAACACGTGATGCTTCACCACCGGATAACGTTGGAGCACTTTGACCAAGTTTTATATAACCTAAACCAACATCAATTAAAACTTGTAGTTTTCTTTTAATTTTAGGATGGTTTTCGAAAAAAACAAAAGCCTCTTCTACCCGCATCTGTAAAATATCATATATTGTTTTTCCTTTATATTTTACTTCTAAAGTTTCTTTGTTAAATCTTGTTCCTCCGCAAATTTCGCATGGAACATACACATCTGGTAAAAAGTTCATTGAAATTTTTTTAACACCGTCTCCCCAACACGCTTCGCAGCGACCTCCTTTTACGTTAAATGAAAACCTTCCTTTGTCATATCCTCTTATTTTAGCTTCCTTAGTATTTGCAAAAACATCTCTTATATCATCAAATACACCAACGTATGTTGCAGGATTACTACGAGGTGTTCTACCAATTGGATCTTGGGTGATATCGATAACTTTATCTACGTTTTCTAATCCTTTAATACTTTTATATTTACCTGGTACTACTTTAGATTTATATATATTTAAAGCCAGTGCTTTATATAAAATCTGATTAATTAAACTTGATTTACCTGATCCTGATACCCCAGTTACACAAATAAACTTTCCAAGAGGAAACTTAACGTTTATGTTCTTTAAATTATTTTCTTTAGCACCTTTTATCTCAATGAATTTACCATTACCTTTCCTTCTTTTTTTAGGCACTTCTATTTTTTTTCTTCCAGATAAATAATCACCTGTTAAACTATTAGTGTTTTTCATAACGTCGCCTGGTGTTCCATATGCTACTATTTCTCCTCCATGATCTCCTGCTCCAGGTCCTACGTCTACTAAGTAATCTGCTTGTAGCATTGTATCAGTATCGTGTTCTACGACAATCAAGGTATTACCTAAATCTCTCATTTTTAATAAGGAATTAATAAGTCTTTGATTATCTCTTTGATGAAGCCCAATACTTGGTTCATCTAATACGTATAAAACGCCAGTTAGCTGTGATCCTATTTGAGTTGCAAGTCTTATTCTTTGAGCTTCTCCACCGGATAATGTTCCAGCACTTCGTGACAATGTTAAATAACCAAGTCCTACGTTATGTAAAAACTCTAATCTTGATTTTATTTCCTTAATTAATAATCTTGCAATTTCTTCTTTTTCTTTATTCAACCTCAATTTATCAAAGAAATCATATAATTTATCAATATTCATATCAGTCAAATCGATTATGTTTTTCTTGTTTATTAAAACTGATAAAACACTCTCTTTTAATCTTTTACCATGACACGTTGGACAGGTAAGTTCCACCATATATTTACCAAGCCATTCTCTTATAAACTCACTATTAGTTTCAAAATAACGTCTTTCTAAATTGTTTAGTACCCCTTCATACGGTTCAAAACTATTCATTTCATTTCCACTTCTGGTTGAAAATTTAAACTCTATAGGCTCTTTTGTCCCATTAAGAATTATATCAAGGTCTTTTTTTGATAAATCTTTAATTTTCTTATTCATGTCTATGCTATACTTATCACAAACTATTTCAAGTTTTTTTATGTATATATTATACTCATCCATGCCCGCATAAGGTTCTATCCCACCACGTCTTAGCGTTTTGTTTTTATCAGGAATGATTAAGTCCGCACTCATTTTTTGTTTGAATCCAAGCCCTTTACAATCAGGGCAAGAACCATATGGAGCGTTAAATGAAAACATTCTAGGTTCTAATTCTTCTAATGAAAAATCACAATGAGGACAAGCAAAAGACTCACTCATAACAATGTCATCACGTCCTGGTATTTCAACAACTGCTTTTCCTTTAGATAACTTACAAGCAAGTTCTAGTGCCTCATAAATTCTTCCTCTTGCTTCTTCTTTTCTTTTTACCCTGTCTATTACAACTAAAATGTTATGTTCCTTATTTTTTTCCAAGTTTATATCTTCATTCAACTCTCTTGATTCTCCGTCTATTTTTACTCTTACATAACCATCTTTACGCAAACTTTCAAACAAATCTTTAAACGTCCCTTTTTGCCCATAAACAACAGGGGAAGAGATAATTAATTTTGTTCCTTCTTCCTCATCCATTATTTGATTTGTCATTTCTTCAATAGACTGACTTGATATTGGAATGTTATGATTAGGACAATAAGGAACACCAATTCTTGCATACAAAAGTCTTAAGTAATCATATATTTCCGTTACCGTTCCAACCGTTGATCTTGGGTTATTATTAGTCGTTTTTTGATCTATTGAAATAGAAGGAGAAAGCCCCTCAATTGAGTCAACATCTGGTTTTGTTGTTCCACCTAAAAACTGTCTTGCATAAGCAGATAAACTTTCCACGTATCTTCTTTGCCCTTCTGCATATATTGTATCAAAAGCGAGACTTGATTTACCTGATCCTGATACACCAGTCATAACCGTTAACTTATTCTTAGGAATTTCAATATCTACGTTTTTTAAATTATTTTCTCTAGCACCTTTTACTATAATCTTATCCATACACAACACCTCTAGCCACTATATTCTATCATAAAAATATAAAAATTAAAATTGTTAATTTATGGTATTATCAATTTTAAAGCCACATTTATTGTAAATTAATGATTTATATCTATTTTTTAATTTTTTTATGAAAAA
>CAYSJY010000026.1:0-14904 GCA_964431705.1 uncultured Muribaculaceae bacterium
TGTAAATGGTGAGGGTATTTATATGATTAGTTATGAAATTGATGAGTTAACAGGGGATAAAATTAATATTGAATAATTTTTAAAAGTAATTTGTTATAATGTTTTATAAATAATATGATATAATTAACTAAGGTGATGCTTGTGGAAAGATTAAAACATTTTATAAAAGGAATAGCAGTTGGTGGGACAATGATGGTTCCAGGGGTTTCCGGTGGTACCATGGCTCTTATTTTAGGAATATATGATGAGATAATTCATGCAATTAGTTCTTTTTTTAAGGATGTTAAGAAAAACTTTTTGTTTTTACTTATTGTAGGTATTGGAGGAGTAATTGGACTTATAACGGTAGGATTACTTGTTGATAAGGCAATAGAACTTTTTAAGTACCCAACGATGTTTTTGTTTTTAGGAATAGTATTAGGTGGCTTACCAGTTTTGTTTAAAGAAGCAAATAAGGGAAAGAAAACCAAAATAGATTGGTTGTTTTTCGTTGTAGGAGTTATAATAATCGCTGGTTTAATGTTCTTAGATAGTAGGGTTAATGAATCATTAATTGATTTATCTAATGCATCATATGGATTATACATATACTTATTTATCGCTGGTATAGTTGTTTCTATCGCATTAATATTACCAGGTATTTCAACATCATTTTTACTTTTAACTTTAGGTCTATTTGATCCTTTAATGGATGCTGTTAAAACACTTGATTTTGCGTTTTTAATTCCGCTTGCTTTAGGAGTTATTTTTGGTGTTGTTGCAATTACTAAGGTACTTGAAAATCTTTTAAATAATAAACCAAGACAAACCTATCTTATGATAATAGGATTTGTTGTTGCATCTATGATAGAGGTATTTCCTGGTATTCCAAGTGGTATTGAATTACTTATTTGTCCTATATTATTTATTTTAGGATTTATGCTTATTAGGTATGTAAGTGAAAAGTATAAGGATTAATTATGTAAATATTATAAAAATAAGGTTGCTAAAACTTTCTTTTTTACGTATAATAAAATACATAAAGGTAAAAAGATAACTGGAGGATTATTTTTTTTATTTAGCGCCAGGCCCTTAATAAATGGGTGACGAGGAACTTGCGATTATCGAAGTATTCGGCGGATGTTGCAAGCGGCTTTATGTAGTCGATAGAAATACTTTTAAAAGATAAAATAAAAATTATAACAAAGAGGTATTTCACACATTTATTTTTATTATGCAAAAAAGGAGAAAAATAACATGTGTGGAATAGTAGGATACGTAGGTAATGATGATAATTGCGTGCGTATTTTAATTGACGGTTTAAAAAGGCTAGATTATAGAGGATATGACTCTTCTGGGATAGCTTATTTTAATAATGGAAAACTTAATATAATAAAAGAAGAAGGGAAAATAATTAACCTAATTGACAAGGTTAATCTAGATACTAAATCAAACATTGGAATTGGTCATACAAGATGGGCAACTCATGGTGTTGCAAATAAAGCGAATGCGCACCCTCATAAAACTGGTAAGTTTATAATCGTTCATAATGGTATAATTGAAAATCATGATGAAATAAAAAAAGATTTAATAAAAAAAGGTTACAAGTTTAAATCTGATACTGATACTGAGGTTGTTAGTGCGTTGTTGGATTATTTATATAGTAAGGAAAAAGATGTATTAAAAGTAGTTCAGAAATTAAATTACTTTTTAAAAGGTTCTTATGCACTTTCGATACTTTGTTGTGATGATAAAAAAACTTTATATGCACTAAAGAAAAACAGTCCTTTAATAATAGGTGTTGCAGATGAAGCGAATTATGTTGCATCAGATGTTCCTGCGATATTAGATAAGACAAAAAAATATATTGCTTTAGAAGATGGTTGTTATGCCAAGATAACAAAAGATGATGTAAAAATTTTTAAAGACGGTAAAAACTTGGATTTTAAGGTAAAAGAATTTGAGTATGATGATTCATCAATAGATAAACAAGGATATGAACACTTTATGTTAAAAGAAATAAATGAACAACCTGAAGTGTTTAAAAAAACAACTAATCCATATTTAAAAAATGATTTTGAGTATTTATTTGAAAAAATGCCTGATTTTACTAAGTATAAAGAAATTAGAATAATAGCATGCGGTAGCGCAACTCATGCTGGTTTAATTGGAAAGCAAATGATTGAAAGGTATGCTAATTGTAAAGTTAACGTTGAAACAGCTAGTGAATTTAGGTATGAAAAACAGTTTTTAAAAGATGATGAGTTAATAATTGTAATATCACAATCTGGAGAAACGGCAGATACTTTAGAGGCTTTAAAAATTGCTAAAGAAAATAAAAATGATACACTTGGTATTATAAATGAAAAAGGAAGTACTATTGCAAGGGAAGCTAAAATGGTGCTTTACACAGAAGCAGGAAAAGAAATAGCGGTTGCAACAACCAAGGCATACTCAGCTCAAGTTGCAATGCTTTCATTAATTGCACTTAACTTATCATTAAAAAAAGATTTAATAAACAAAAATGAAATAAAAGAATTATTAAAAGATGTAAAAAAGGTTCCAGAGTACATGCAAGAACTTTTAAGTGATAAAGAGTTATATAAAAAAATAGCAAGTGATATAAAAGATTATAATGATGTTTTCTTTATTGGAAGGCAAATAGATTATGCGCTAGCTAAAGAAGGTTCATTAAAGTTAAAGGAAATTTCTTACACTCACAGTGAAGCGTATGCAGCTGGTGAATTAAAGCATGGAACAATATCTTTAATAGAAGAAAAAACACCAGTAATTGCCATTATAACTGATGATAAAATAGCACCTAAAACAATTTCAAATATAAAAGAAGTAAAATCAAGGGGAGCATATGTGATTTTAGTTACTAATGATTCTTCTATTTGTGATTTTAACTACTATGATGAATTAATTAAAATACCAAAGGTAAACGATTTATTTCAACCACTTCTTGCGATAATACCACTTCAAATGATTGCGTATGAACTTGCGAAAATAAAAGGGTGTAACATTGATAAACCAAAGAACTTAGCTAAGTCAGTTACGGTTGAGTAAAATGATGTTAATCATGTAAAAAAGTAATTGACAAGTTAATAAAAAATCTATATTATTATAATAGCGTGATGATATCACGCAAGGTACTTTTACGATAAGTTGAAAGTACAACCAAAACCCCCTTGGAGCCTTAGGGCTCCGTTTTTTTATATAAAATGTTATAGTATATGTTAGTATAAAAAAGAAAAACTTAAATAAGGTAAAGATTTAAAATGAAATAAAATTACCTACTAAAAATGAGTAGTAGGTTTTACGAGCTATTTTTATTTTACGTTTAATGGTATAATTATCTAAAAGATAAATAATAATTTGTATAAAAGATTGGAAAAATAAACAATGGAAATATACGTAGTAAGACATGGACAAACTGAATCTGGGAAAAATAATATTATTGCAGATATAGATGAACCTTTAAATAGTAACGGAATAAAACAAGTAAAAAACATAGGTAAAGAACTTCGTAAATTAAATAAGTATATTATTCTCCCCATTAAAAGGACAAAACATACCTTAAAATTATTTAATTGATTAAAAAATTAACGAGTATAAAAAACTTTTTCAGTTATAAAAATGGCAGTACTATTGACACTAATAACGTTTTTAATATTTAAAATAATCTTCTGGTATAATCTCGGTTGGTTTATAACAAAAAATATTTATATGTTTTGTTTCAATATTGATCATTTTTAATTTAGTCTTTATTTATAATGTGCTAAATGAAAAAAGAGAAAAGATTTAAAAAAAGTGTTATACTTATAATATAAGGATGGTGAATATAATGAACGATAAGTTAATAAATGGATTTAAAAACATAAGAATGGTAGATAACTTTTATCAAACATCAAGTTTTTTTCCAATGCCAACAACATTAATTGCAACGCTTGATGAAAAAGGAGAAACTAACCTTGGTGCATACTCACTTGTTTTTCCGTATTATATAGCAGGTAAAGATTATTATGCAATGGTACTTTGTTGTCGTAATTCTTCTAATACATGTAAAAACATATTAAGAACTAAAAAATGTGCGATTAATTTTATACCTGCCGATAAAAAATACTTTAAGGAAGCAGTAAGATTAGGATATCCAGGAGAGACAACGGCTGAGAAGATGAAAAATTGTATTTTTACTTTAGTTGATGGTAAAAGAGCGAAAGAAGATAATAAAAATAAGTATCCTAAAATAATAGAAGAAGCGTTTCAAGTATTTGAATGTACTTGGGTTGATACTTTAGATAATGCTCAAGATGATAAGGTAATGGATGAATATAAAGGGCCATATCATGATTTTAATGGAATCACGAGTGAGTTTGGAGCGCATTTTATATTGAAAATTGATAACATCTTAATGAAACCAAAACAGTATGATGCTATTTTAAATGGTGTTAAAGCATCTTCTTTTCCAAGTGTTCCAGTAGATTATGGATACCGTGATAATAAGAATTTTTGGTATACAAAACAGAAAAAAGCAATGTCTGAACCAATTCCAAAAAGTAAGGGAATAAGTTTAGATACGGTTAAATATGCGGCTTCAAGAATAGATGAAAACATAAAATTTACTGATGAAGCTTGTGCAAGATTAGTTAAGGTGCCAAGGGTATTTTTAAACACGGTTCTAAAAGGTTGTGTTTCTTGGGCGAAAGAAAATAACGTAACATTAATAACTGAAAAAGAAATGCAAATCATACAAGATAAAAGAAGTAAAGAAAAAAGTAAGTAAGAGAATCAAAAAGATTCTTTTTATTTTAAAACTTGACTTGGAGTTAACTTTAAGTGTTAAAATTATATTAGGAGGTAAAAATGACCATAAAAGAAGTAAGTGAAAAATGCAACATCTCACCTGATACTTTAAGATATTATGAAAAAATAGGTTTAATAAGTAAAATTACAAAACATAATGGTAAAAGATGTTATAGTAATGAGGATATAAACCAAATAGAGTTTATTAAGTGTATGAAAAACGCTGGGTTTCATTTAGAAGATATCATTACGTTTTTAAAACTTTATAATAAGGGTGATGATACTTTAAATGAAAGAATTGATATGCTTCTTAATCAAAGAAAAAGATTAGAAGAAGAAATAGAAGAAAAGAAAGGTACTTTAGCATTTTTGAATCATAAACTTGATATATATAAAAATTTATTAAAGTAAAGAAAGGAAAATTTTAATATGGAAAAAGCAAAAGTATATTTCATTAATGATATTACTTTAGAAAACATTATTAAAGCATATAATGCGGTAGGTAAAAAATTAACTGGTAAAATTGCGGTTAAGATGCACTCAGGAGAAAAAGGAAACCAAAATTATATAAGGCCGGAGTTTGTAAAAGACATGGTAAATTATGTTAATGGAACAGTAGTTGAGTGTAATACGGCTTATGAGGGTGCTAGAAATTCTAGTGAAAAGCATAGGAAGTTAATTAAAGAACACGAATGGGATAAGTATTTTCCGTTTGATTTACTTGATGAGGAAGGTCCAGATATGGAACTTGATATTCCAAATGGTAAGATTTTAAAGAAGAATTACGTTGGGAAAAATTTAGCAAAGTATGATTCACTTTTAGTATTATCACATTTTAAGGGACATGCCATGGGTGGATACGGTGGTGCATTAAAACAGCTTTCTATTGGATGTGCATCATCTAAAGGGAAAACACTTATTCATACGGCTGGTAAAGTTGATGATCAAAAAGAACTATTTAATAACTTACCAGAGCAAGATAGATTTTTAGAAGCTATGGCTGATGCTGCTCAAAGTGTTGTAAATTACTTTAATGGTAATGCGGTATACATTAACATTATGAAAAACATATCAGTTGATTGTGATTGTGATGGTAATGCATCTGCTCCTTGTATGAAAGACATTGGAATACTTGCAAGTTTAGATCCAATCGCGGTTGATCAAGCATGCTTAGACTTGGTTTATACCTCTAATGATCCTGGAAAAGATGTGTTAATTAAAAGAATTGAATCACGAAATGGAATTCACACTATAGAGGCTGCAAATGAATTAGGCTTCGGAACAAGTAAGTATGAACTTATAAACATTGACAAGAAAGAAGGTAAATAAATGGTAAAACAAACAGCAGGAAGAGAAAATCTTGGGAAATTAGCACCTGAATTTGCAAGATATAATGACGATATTTTATTTGGAGAAGTTTGGTCTAAAGAAGATAAACTCTCTTTACACGACCGTTCGATGATAACTATTGCAGCATTGATGGGAACAAAAAATTTTCCACAAGTCAAAGCACATTTACAAATGGGTAAAGCACATGGAGTAACTAAAGAAGAAGCAATAGAAATAGTTACACAACTTGCTTTTTATACTGGTTGGGCAAATGCTTGGACAGTATTTCCAATGATAGCAGAAGTATATGAAGAAGATGAAGATGGTATTAAAAAATTTAATCCAATGTTTGGATTGGGACAACCAAATGATGCTTATGCAAAGTATTTTATTGGACAAAGTTATCTAAATCCATTAACAAAAGCAGGTGAACCTGTAATGAGTGTTGCAAACGTAACATTTGAACCTGGATGCAGAAATAACTGGCACATTCATCGTGCTAAATCTGGTGGAGGACAAATTCTTATATGCACAGACGGCGAAGGTTGGTACCAAGAGGAAGGAAAAGATGCGGTATCACTAGAGCCAGGGAAAGTAATAACAATACCTGCTAATACAAAGCACTGGCATGGAGCTAAAAAGAATTCTTGGTTTAGTCATATTTCAATTGAAGTACCAGGAGAAAATACATCAAATGAATGGTTAGAAGAAGTAAGCGATGAAAAATATGATAAACTAGGTTAATTAAAAGAAGAAATAAGCATTTTCTTCTTTTGTTTTACTTGCAAAAGTAAGATAAATACTATATAATTATATTTGTAGAATAAGGAGGACGTTATGAAGGAACTAGAAACTTTAAAGATAACCAATCAAGAGGGAAAAGAAATTGATATAAAGGTTATTACTATTTTAAAGAAACCAGATGGATCTAAATCATTTTTACTTTATACTTTTGATGATACTAAAGAAAAAGTTGATATTTATGCGTCTATTATAAAAGAAGAAAATAACGCTTATGTTTTAGATGCGATAACTGATAAAGATGATTGGGATGTAGTTCAAAAAGCTATTAAAGAACTAGCAGAAGATTAGGAGTGTATGTTTATGAATGAAGAAATGATTGAAGCTCTACAAGAAATGAAGAACAGTAACTTGAGTTCTACTAATCAGTATAATGATTATGCTAAATTTTTTCAAAGATATAATAAAAAACCAGAAGATTATGTAAAAAACACTGTAACTTTTTATTATTACATGAAAAATGAAAAGGATATGCAGCCTTTTATGGATAGGTTAAAGGAAAGTTTTACTGGATATTTAAATAGTTATTATGCTTCTGATGAAAAATTAAAAGAATCTTTTGATAGTATTATAGATGCTGGTGATGAATATTTAGATACTTTTATTGATTTAAGTAGTAATGAATTATGTCAAAGACTTCTTAACATAGTAGAAGAAAAAGTAAAAAAAGATTCTAATTATCTTGGAGTATATAATAGAATTACCGAGACAATTAGAAGTTATAATAAAGAAATTGAAATAAATCCTGCGTTTTTGGATACTTTATTAGGTAAGGGCGACGAAGCTTTAAATAAAGTAGGTATAGAAGATGCAATAAAAAATATGAATAAGACTTTTGAGAATATTGGCAATGTAAGTTTAGAAAAGCCTGAATTGAAAGAACCAAAGGAATCACTTGATAAACGGGTGGAGGATGCTAAGAAAAAAATTGATGATTTAGCTACGTCTTCTAATGTTAATGATGATACATCTTTAGGTGAAATTGATGATATGGCAAAATCTGCTATGGAAAGAATTAATGCTATGGCAAATGCGGCTATGGATCCTAATTTACCTAATAAGGAAGTAGAAAAAGAACCTGCAAAAGTTGATCTTGGACAATTTGATAGAGCAACTTTAAATTCAAGTGGGGCATACGAAGCTCAAAAAAGAGCCTTAGAAGAGCTAGCAAGAGCATTAGAAAAAGAAAATGAACGAAGAAAAGCAAGAATGGTGGAAGAAGCTGCTTCAAGTTATAATGTTTCTACTGAAAAACTTGAAGAGAAACTAGGTGGTGTTTCACTTGATGACGTAGATAAAATCGTTTTCTCACCAGAAATGTATCGTCAAGCAGCTAATGAGTCTATAGCACAACTTCCAAAGACTTCCCTTAATAAATTTGTTAAAAAAATATTTGATAATTTAAGATTAAGAAAATCTGATTTAGAAATAGGTGATGATAAAGCTTTAAATATATCACTTGATCCTTCTAAAGCTCAAAAAATTTCAAATATGGAAAAGAAAGTTTACGATAAATTATTAAATCATGCTAACAGAATGAAAGTTGTAAATAGATGGGTTGTTAATACTGAAGGTAATGTTAAAAAAGCGATTAAAAACGTATTTAATAATTTGAAGAATACTAATAGAAAAAATAAACAAAAGATTGCAAGTAAACTTTATTCTTTGGCTGATAGAATCAATCCAGAAATTGGTGCAGTTGAAGAGGAAATAGTTGAAGAAGAATTTACTCATGGTAAAACAAGGTAGAAATTTGTATTAAATTAAGATATTTTTAAATACTAATAATGGTGATTAGTATGAAGAAGTATCTTTTTTTATTGTTGTTATTTATCGTTTATTTAGTTTTACTACTACAAAAAGATGATAGTAAAATGGTTAGTTATGAAAATTTAAATAACACAAATGCAGTTAAGGTTTTAATTAAGTTTGAAAATGGTATAAACAGCAGTAATTTATTAACTTTATTTAGTGATTATGATAATGATTATTACGTTTATTCACTTGATATTTATAATGAAGAAATAGGTTTATCTTGTAATTTAATACAAGATTGTATTAATGATGTTTTTAATCAAAAAGATGAGTTATTTTATTTAAATTACATAACTAATGGATTTAAAGTTGATAAAATGAGTTTTATTGCTTATAAAGATGAAGTTATTAATTTTTTAGAAAAAAACGACTTAGCATATGAGTTTAACTAAGTCTTTTTTTTCTTATTTCTATTAAAAATGGTGCGTTTTTATTAATTGTGTTTGTGTATTTTACATAATTAACATTATTTTTATCTAAATAATTTAAAACTGTTTTAGCTTCTTTTTTACCTTCTTCGTGAGGGTAGAAAGTAACTAATATAACACCTTTATTATTTAGCATGTTATATGCCTTTTTTATTGATTCTAAAGTAGATTTATGATTAGTTGTAATTTCTTTATTACCAGAGGGTAAATATCCTAAGTTATATATAACAAGACTTATTTTTTTATCGTATTCTTTTAGGTATGTATCTATTTTTTCATGTGAATCATTAATTAAAGTTACGTTTTTAACATTATTTTCTTTAAGAAGTATCTTACTTTTTTCTAAAGCTTCTTTTTGAATATCAAATGAAAAAACTTTTTTAGATAGCTTAGCAAGCATCAAAGTATCATTACCAGCACCTAAGGTTGCATCTACCGTGATATCATCTTTTTTTATGCATTTTTGACATATCAATTTTGCTCTATTTAATATGGTTTTATTAAAACCTTGATAAGTACCTCTTTTTTTAAGTTCTTTATCAATATCATCTAAAACACTTACTTTTTTTAAAGTCCATAAAGGTGCGAGTAAATCATTTTTATTACCATCACCCGTTAGCCGATGAATAACTATTTTTTCATTTAGCTCTTCAATTTGATCACATACTATTTTTACATATTCTTCCTTGGTAAGTAAATGAAACTTCGTTTTTTTATAATACTTTTGTAAAGGAGTATTTTTAAGTACGTGAAGCATATGAATCTTGATTCCTTGAATGTCTAATTTATTTAAATGTCTTATGGTATCCATCATCATGTCGTGAGTTTCATATGGAAGACCATTTATAATATGAACAACCACGTTTATGTTATTATCCCTTAATTTTTTAACACATTTATCAAAGCACTTTAAGTTATGACCTCTGTTTATTAATTTTAAAGTTTTATCGTGCATACTTTGAAGTCCAAGTTCTATCGTTAGGTAAGTTCTTTTGTTTAAATCTGTTAAATATTTTAAACATTCATCACTAATAGCATCAGGTCTTGTTCCAATGTTTAAACCAACAACATTTTCTATGCTAAGAGCTTCTTCATATTTTTCTTTTAAAACATTTACTGAAGCATAAGTATTTGTATTGGCCTGGAAATAGGCAATGTATTTCGTATCAGGCCATTTTTTATTAAGTGTTTCTTTTACTTTATTAAATTGAACTTTTAGATTATCACTTTTGTTACCTGCGAAATCTCCAGATCCATTTAAACAATAAATACAACCAGTTTTATTTTTGAAATTAGGACATGAAAATCCACCGTTTAAGCTAATTTTAAAAACTCGGCATCCAAATTTTGTTATTAACTCATAATTTAAAGTGTGATACCTTTTGTTATCCAAGCTGAACTTAAACATTTAAATCACCAAGAACAGTATAACATTTATTATCAAATATTAAAACTATTAGATTTTACTTGCATTTTGTTATTTAAAATATTATACTAGTAATATCAAAGCGTTGATGAAGAGTATTAGGTTAATTACTTTTTTAAAGAGAGTTTACAAATGGTGTGAGTAAATAAAAAGAATTATCTGAACTAGCTTCGGAGTTGTTATGTGAAATAATAGTAGTGTAATACGTATTACCGCGTTATAGGTATTAAAGTGCATACGATATGTATGAATTAAGGTGGTACCGCGAACTATTTCGTCCTTATGGATGAAATGTTTTTTTTTAAAAGGAGGATAATATGGTAGAAGTTGCAAAGATATTATTAGAATTCATAATTGTTTTTATAATAGTTTACGTGTGTTACAACGTATTATCTTATAAAAACATAAAGAAATATGATCGAAAAAAAATGCCTACAAACGTAAAATATCTGGTTTTAAAATATCATATTGACGTCGTAAAAGTAGGTTATAAAAAAGTGTGTAAAACACTCATTATGAGTGATTCTATTATCATTGCAACAGTATTTACTGTAACAAGATTTATTGATAATATTTACGTTAGATTAATAACAGCTTTTTTTCTTGTTTTACCTATTTTTGCGGGTGTGTATCATCTTGTTGCAAGTTATTATAAAAAGGAGAGTGAAAAATAATGGATTATAATTTTAAAGAAATAGAGAAAAAATGGCAAAGATACTGGCTTGATAATAAGTCTTTTAAAGCTGTAACAGAAGATAAAACAAAAAAGCCTTATTATATATTAGTTGAGTTTCCTTATCCATCAGGATCTGGTCTTCATGTTGGACACGTAAGAAGTTATACGGCTCAAGACGTTTTAGCTCGTAAAAAAAGAATGGAAGGGTTTAACGTTTTATATCCGATGGGATGGGATGCTTTTGGTGCACCAGCAGAGCAGTATGCAATAAAAAATCATATTCATCCGAAAGATGCTGTTAAAGAAAACATAAAAACCTTTAAAGGACAAATGATGTCACTTGGTTTTTCATTTGATTGGGATAGAGAATTTGCAACTACTGATCCAGATTATTATAAGTGGACGCAGTGGCAGTTCTTACAATTTTATAAACATGGTATGGCTTATAAAGCTAAAAAGGATGTTAACTGGTGTCCTAATTGTAAGAGCGTTTTATCAAACGAGGACGCAGCCGGTGGTGTATGTGAAAGATGCGGCACAAAAGTTGTTCAAAAAGAAAAATCACAATGGATGCTTAGAATGAGTGATTATGCTGAGGACTTACTTACTGGTCTTGATGATACTAATTTTGCTGAAAGAGTAAAATTAGGTCAGATAAATTGGATAGGTAAATCAAAAGGTGCAGAAATTGATTTTACCGTTAGTGAAACGAATGATAAATTTACCGTTTATACAACAAGATGTGACACTTTATTTGGTGTTACATTTATGGTACTAGCACCAGAACATCCATTAATTGAAAAACTTTCTAATTTAATTACTAACATGGATGAGGTAAGAAAATATCAAGAGTATGCAAAGTCAAAAAGTTCTTTTGAAAGAACCGAGGTAAATAAAGATAAAACGGGTGTTAAATTAAATGGAATAACGGTTAAAAATCCTGCTAACGGTAAAGAAGTTGCGGTATTTATTTCTGATTATGTAATGATGGGATATGGAACTGGTGCGATAATGGCTGTTCCCGCTCATGACCAAAGAGATTATGAATTTGCTAAAAAATATAACATTGACATCATTCCGGTAATAGAAGGTGGAGATATTTCTAAAGAAGCATACACCGGTGATGGTAAAATGATTAACTCTAGTTTTTTAAATGGTTATACAAATAAAAAAGATTCTATTAAAAGAATGCTTGATTATTTAAAAGAAAAGAATATCGGAAGAGAAAAGGTAAATTATAGACTTCAAGACTGGATTTTCTCTCGTCAAAGATTCTGGGGAGAGCCTATTCCTATGATTTACTGTGAAAAATGTGGATGGCAACCTATGAAAGAAGAAGATTTACCACTTTTACTTCCTGATGTTGCGGAGTATGAACCTACTGATAATGGTGAATCTCCACTTGCAAAAATTGATGATTGGGTAAACACTACTTGTCCTTGTTGCGGAGGCCCTGCAAAACGTGAAACTGATACCATGCCAAACTGGGCTGGATCATCTTGGTACTTCTTAAGATTCATGGATCCACATAATGATAAAGCTTTTGCTTCAATGGACGCGATGAAATACTGGAGAAAGGTTGATTGGTATAACGGTGGTATGGAACATACTGCAAGGCATTTGCTTTACGCAAGATTCTGGGTACAGTTTTTGTATAACATAGGTCTTGTTCCAAAAAAGGAAATGATTTGGACACGTGTATCACATGGTATGGTATTAGGTTCTGATAATCAAAAAATGAGTAAGAGTAAGGGTAACGTTATTAATCCTGATGATATAATAAATGAGTATGGAACAGATACCTTAAGGGTATATGAGATGTTTATGGGAGATTACCAACAAGATGCTCCTTGGTCAACTGATTCATTAAAAGGATGTAAAAGATTTATTGATAAGGTAGTAAGATTACTTGATAAAGTAAATGATAATAAAGGTTTTTCTAGCGACTTAGAAGTTCTTCAAAACAAGACTATTAAAGCGGTAGATACTGATTTAGATAGAATGAGTTATAACACTTATATTTCATCTCTTATGATTTTAGTTAATGCATATGATGATAAAGAATCTATTACAAAAGAAGATTATAGATTGTTACTTACTTTACTTAATCCGGTTGCACCTCATATAACTGAGGAGTTAAATGAAAAGTTAGGTTATAAGCCTATTTGTGAAAGCACATGGCCAAAATATGATGAGGCTAAATTAGTTCAAACAGAGTTTGACATAGCTGTTCAAGTAAATGGTAAGTTAAGAGGTACGATTACTATATCCACAGATGATACCGAAGATATTATTAAAGAAAAAGCATTATCTAATGAAAACGTAAAAAAACATGTTGAGGGTAAAGAAATAGTAAAAGTAATCGTAATTAAAAACAAAATAGTAAACGTAGTAGTAAAAGGATAGTTTAATACTATTCTTTTTTCTTACTTTTAAATTAAAAATTGCCACTATTTTTTCATAAAAAAGCCAATAATATTGATAAAGACTTTATAAAATGATAAAATGTACATATAATAGGAGGTACAAATGAAGTGTAATAATTGTGGATATGAAAATCCAAGCGGTAACGCTATATGTAATAACTGTGGGCAAGCATTAAATACAAATCAAAATAATGATGTTTTAAATAATAATGTTTTTGATGCTAATAATTTTAATAATAATCCAAATAATTCAAGTATTAATAATGTAAACGATATGAATAGTACTAATGATACCCAAAGTCCAAATATTGGTAATATGAATGATATAAATGGTGCACAAACCTCAAGCATGAGTGATATGAATATGAATTATAACCAAGAACAAACAAACTTTAATAAAGTAAAAAATAAAAAACCAAAATGGCTAATACCAATAATAGTATTTGTTATGTTTGTTATTGCAATAATCACAATAATTAATTTGGCTTCCTCTAATGATGTTTCAACCGCTAGTGCTAGTAATCTTGATTATTTTGAAATTATTGACGGAGAATTGACTGGTTTAACGGAATTGGGAGCTAAACAAAAGGTATTAGTTATTCCAGAAAGCGTTACATCTATTAAAGGCAGGGCATTTGCAATTGATGAATATGGTGAAACCAATGATGTACTTGAAAAGGTTTCCTTTCTTAATCCAGACACTCAGTTATCTGTGAATACTTTTGTTTATAACTACGCGCTTAAAGAAATTGAATTACCCGCTAATCTTGTGGAAATTCCCAAGGGCTTGTTAAGCCATTGTGAAAGCTTGGAAAGTATCGTGATTCCGGATTCGGTTACCTCAATTGGGGAATCTGCTTTTTATGAGGATTTCGCACTAAAAACAGTGGAGTTCGGAAGCTCATTAATATCAATCGGTGAAGAAGCTTTTTATGGTTGTACTTCTCTTACTACTTTAGAATTTAATGAAGGACTTGAAACGATAGGCGAAAAGGCGTTTGCAAATACTGGTTCAATAAAAAGTGTAACTATACCAGAGAGTGTTAACTATATTGCTTCAAATGCTTTTGATTTTTCAGATAGTGGAACTGTTAAGGTTTATGTAAAAGAAGGTAGTTGGGCTGACATTAATTTTGATAGCTATAAAACACTTAATGAAAACGTTCAAAAGGTTTATTATTAATTTACAAGATATTAAGTAAAGCAAAATAAGTAATT
>CAYSJY010000027.1:0-14239 GCA_964431705.1 uncultured Muribaculaceae bacterium
ATATTAATGATTTTAAGGAGAAAGATGTATTATGATAAATAAAAGACCTATTGTTATAGAACAAACTAATGGTAACGATAGAGAGTATGACATTTATTCAAGGTTGTTAAAAGAAAGAATTATATTTTTAGATGAAGATATATCTTCCCAAAGTGCTTCTGTTGTTATAGCCCAACTACTCTTTTTACAAATGGAAGATCCAAATGAAGATATTATAATGTATATTAATTCACCTGGAGGATCAATCAATGCTGGTTTAGCAATAGTTGATACAATGAATTACATAAGTTGTGATGTGAGTACAGTTGTTATAGGGACAGCAGCCAGCATGGGATCAGTAGTTGCCTCAAGTGGTGCAAAAGGGAAAAGATTTATACTTCCACATAGTGAATTTTTGATTCATCAAGCAAGAGTTCCTGGAGTAAGTTATAGTGTAAATGATGATTTGAAAATAACTGCAAATCATTTAGACAAAAATGATAGAATTGTAACTGAAATATTAGCAAAAAATACTGGAAAATCTTACGAACGATTAAAAAAAGATATGGCAAGAGATAATTGGATGAGTGCAGAGGAATCAGTAGAATATGGACTTTGTGATGAAATAATTACAAAAATTGAATTGTAGGAGGTCAAAATGAATAAAGAAATTAATAAAAATAATGAAGAAAAAGGTTTTATAAGAAAAACTATGTTAGATGAAAATGGTAAGGAATACGAGGTAGAAAAAACTATTGATTTACCTAATATGCAACAAGAAAAATATTTAGAAAAAATTTCAAAATTATTAGACAGCCCTATAGCAAATATCAAAGTTAATTCTAAACGAATACCCGATATAAATTCTACATATTATTATAATCCTATCCGTGGTGGAAAAAGTATTATAGTATCAGATGATGGTTCTTATCTATTAACAATATCTTCTGTCATTTATTATGAAAAACTTTTAAAAGAATTTAATGCTGGAAGAAGAAACGGTAATTTTAATGTGAATAATTTTTTTAAAATAAAGTGTCATTCTTGTGGTGATGAAATTTCTATTGATGTTACTAATATTCCAAAAAACATTAAAACATTAGATACTATATGTCCAAATTGTAAATCTTTTATAAAATATGCTAATCCAAATTACGAGGAAACTAATTTAAATGAATTAAGTATTATAGAAATATCTGCAATAAAAAAAAGTGGGATTCCTACGAATCGACACGAAAATACAGTTTTGCTTGTATCAAATGATTATGCAGTAGTTGATAATAATAGATATAATCTTTCAAAGGCAAATAAACAAAAAATTGATAATTTGATTAAAAAAAATTATGATATTTTAAAAAGAATTGAGGCAGAACAAACACCTGAATTTTTAATAAATCATACAGCCATCAATGACATGACTAAAATATTTGCATTGAAGTTGAAAAATGAAGAATTAAAAATAAATTATCAAACAGGTACTGCATCAGATAATATTATAAAAAAATTAATATATGATATTACTTCATTGATTTTTAATAAAACAAATAATTCAAGTAATTTAAAGGAAATTATAGATGGGATTTTTAGTAAACTAACGGGTAATAATCAAGAAGATATTGCCTATCTAAATAAAGCATTGGAAGAATATAAAACTCATCCCTTATCAAAAGAAATCATAAAGGAAATTGGTAGAAAAATATATGATTTATTACCAGAAGAAGACCAAAAACAATTTGAAGAATCATATAGTAAAGATATTGATAATATAAATAAAATGTTAAAAGAAGTTAAATCTTACATATTTAGTCAACATAAAGATTTAGAAAAAGCAAAAAGTATGTTATTAGATTTTATCAAAGGAAGTTTAACATACGATAATGATAATGCTACCGAATATTACAATTTTAATGATGTTATAGAATTTGTACTTTACACTAGAATAAAAAAAGCAGAAAAAGATATAAAATGGATAGATATTCCATTTGTTACTGCTTATAGTTATCTTGCTTATATTTATAATGAAGAAGGTAATTTTGATGAAGCATTGAAAATGATAGAACAAACCATTAGATGGAATCCAATGAGTTTAAGTCCATTATTTGAAAAATGTGAAACATATAAAATTCAAAAGCAATGGGAAAAATTTAAAGAAATTACATTATCTTTGTATGATAAAATATATAATGCTAATGATCTTGCTCATTATTATAGAAATTTAGGATTTTATTATATTGAAATGAACAATCTTGATTTAGCTTATGCTTTATATACTGCAAGTATTAAATTTGAAAAAAATAACAATGCTTATGGAGAAATGGCTTATATAAATAAGAAATTAAATAGAGAAAGTTATAATATGTCTGCAGAAGAAGGACTAAAACTTCTTAAAGAAAACAATATAACATTTGGACCAAAGCAAGAAAATTTAGATAGGTTACTGGAAATATATTTAAGTGAAAAAGAATTAATAAAAAATCCAAATGTTGAAAGTATGTTAGCAAACCGAATTTATCAACTTTCAAAAGATAAAAGATTTGTACCTTTTTGGGAATTGGTAGATAAAACAACAGGGTGTTCAATTGTTATTCCAAGAAGTTGGAGTCCTGTAAAAGAGAAAACTAGAAAAGAAAAATTTGGTAGTCATAATATGTTTGCAATTTATACTAATAATAATTCTTTCTTCCAAGCAAATTATGATGGTAAATGTAGTAAAGAACAATTTGAAGAGGCTTATAAATTAAATGTTGATAATATTAAAAATAGTAACAAAGTAAATGCTAAATTACTTGATGAAAGAACATTGACATTAAAATTACCTCAAGGAGTAAAAGATTTTAAACAAGCATTATTTGATATTGATCTTGGAGATAAAATTATAAGAATTATACATAATTTCACTTTAATAAATGATATATTTGTAGATTTTTCTATAAATCTTGATGAAAAAATAGATTATTTAGATAAAGAAAAATTTAATAATCAAAAAAATATGAATGATATTATTAATCTATTATCAAATATAGTTGAACTAAAAAGTGGAACAACAAAAACTCCAAATTCAGAAAAAGAAGATTTATTAAACAAAATTGATAATAAATTTAAATTAACTAATGAGGAATTTGAAGAAATTAATACTAACTTTAAAAATAATAAAGATATAAGTAAGGTTTTTGATTATGCAACTTCAATTTTTAAAGATGTTAAAGATAATGATCCATTTTGGATAAAATCTGCTAAAGAAACGCTAATTTATATCCTAACAAAATTGTTAGAAACTAAAAACACATTAAATTACGATGATTTAAAAGAAATTATTGATGATAAAAATAAATTTATGAAAATGTGTAAAACTGCAGAAATTTCTTTAGATAATAATGATATTATTAAGATAGTAGAACATATAAAAAAATCTAGTGATAAAATGTTAGATAGTTATTATTCAATTATTAAAGAAAATTTAAAAATAGTAACACCAAAAAATGAAACTATTACACATAATATAAAGTTCAATAGTGATTTAAACTTTAATATTACTATTTCAAAAGATTTGGGAACATTAACACATCCAAATGAAGCATCGTTCAGAATTGGTAATAATATTACAATTATAAATGCAAAATGTAATAATCCTGAACTATTAAAAAAGAGAGCTAGTGAATGGATGCAAAATAGTGCTAATACTAATAACCAAACTATACTTGATGATTTAGAGAAAGAATATACATTAAAGAATAAACAAATAAATGTTATTGAAAAAGTTGTAATAAAAGAAAATAAGAATAGATATTATAAATTTGTTTATTATGATCAAACTATGCTTATTTTTGGCTATAGCAATAAAGAATTATCTGGTATTATTGATAAAGCAATAATTAGTTTAAAATCCATAAAGGAACAATTGAAGATTGAAAGAGATCCTTTTGCAAATCCTGCATGAAAATGTTAACTCAACTAATACAATTACCAAGTTAAAAACAACAATGAAATACAATTAATATGTTTGGAGAAGAAAAACAAGTGAGAGTATTTTGCATAAGAAATAATAAATTTGATGAAAGAGGAAATTATAAATCAGAAGTTTCTGATTTCAATCAAAATGAGCTTGATGTATTAAATCGGGTTATAAATAATATTTCATAAAGAAGAAATATTGAAAAAAATATAGTAATTGATGTAATAAGTGATCATAATTGATTAAGTAATTAAAAGCTATAAACTTTTAAATTTATTTGCATCTAAAATAAATTCTTAAATAGAATGTATAACAAATTATAGAGTGAGGGTATTAAAATGAGAAAATACATGAAAAAATTCATTAATGAAGTAAATGAAAAAATAAATAATAATCATAAGTTTAGTAAAGAAGAAATAGATGAATTTTTACTTAAGTTAAATTTATTTCAAAAAGAAAGAATAATTCATCTAGTTATTACCATTTCTTTTGTTTTCTTTACTTTTTTAATTATTTTTTTAACGAAATATAGTGTTATAATGTTCATTCCGTTTTTTATGATTTTGATTTTTGATTTCTTTTATATCTATCATTATTTCTTTTTAGAAAACTCTGTACAATATATGTATAAACAGTATGATAAGATAAAACAAAACAAAAAATAGTAAGGAATTATTTATGGACGTATATGCTATTTTAAATAAATTAAGTATTAATTATGAAGAAATAACCCATGTATCTGTAAAAACGGTAAAAGAAGCTAAAGAAATAGAAAACATGATAAATGGAATGCCAGTTAAAAACTTGTTTTTAACTGATAATAATAAAAACTATTATTTAGTTATGTTTGAATCTGAAAAAATGGCTAATATTAAAAAAATCGCTAAATTAGTAAATAAAAAACATTTATCTTTTGCCTCCTTAAATGACTTAAAAGACGTATTAAAACTAGATTATGGTAGCGTAACTCCTTTAGGAATAATTAATGATAAGAATAATTTAGTAAAGATTGTAATTGATAAGAACTTAGTTGGTAAGAAATTACTTGTTCATCCAAACGTAAACACTAAAACCATTTCTATTAATTATAATGATTTAATAAAGTTTATTAAACATGAAAAACATAGTTATATTTTAATGTGAAATAAATAATAAAATATTGATAATCCAGAAGAAGTTATTAAAAGGTAATCACGTAATAAGAAAAATTGGTTTAGTTAAATATATAAATACATTATTACAAAAAAATTGAGGAATTTATTAGTAAATAATGGTATAATAAAAGTAAGAATAGAAAGATTGGAGGAGAATATGATATGAATTTAGATGGAAAAATAGCTGTTATAACCGGTGGAGCTATGGGAAATGGGCTTGGTATCGTAAAAGTATTTTTAAAATATGGAGCGAAAGTAATAATATTAGATTATTCTGATGAGTTAGAAAAAACCGTATCTGATTTAAAAAGCGAAGGTCATGATGTTTTAGGTTACAAAGTTGATATTAGTAACAATGATGAGGTTTTAAGTGCCGTAAAAGATATAGAAAGTCAGTATGAACACGTTGATATCTTAGTTAATAATGCCGGAATTTGCGTATTAGAATCTTTCGATAAAATGTCTTATGAATTAAGGGACAAACATTTTGATATAAATATCAAAGGAACTTGGAACGTTACGCATGCTTTATTACCACTACTTAAAAAGGCTAATAAGGCATCTGTTGTTAATTTATCTAGCGTAACTGGTTTTTCGGTTGCGGATAAGGGTGAGGTTGCTTATGCAACTACTAAGGCTGCCGTTTTAGGCTTTACTAAAGCTCTTGCAATGGAACTTGTAGAAGATAATATAAGAGTAAACGCAATTCTTCCGGGATATATTTTAACTCCGATGGTAGAAGCTATGGCAAAGCAAAGTAATCCAAGTGATCCAAAAAGCGTAATAGATGGTATCGCCGATGCTATTCCAATGAAAAGATTGGGTGATCCTTTAGAGTTAGGGGAACTTGCAGCGTTTTTAGCAAGTGAAAAATCAAGTTATATTACTGGTCAAGGAATCGTAATAGATGGTGCATCAACTTTACCAGAGACTCTTACTATGGGCGTTTAAAAAGGTAAGATAAATTTTGAAAATCTGATAAAATGGATTATAATATAAGTAACAGGTTAAAATAAAAAGAGGTTAATATGAAAAGAGAAAAGCAAGTGAAAGTTTTAACTATTATTGCACTTATTATTTCCATTATTAGTTTAACAATAGCTTATGCATTAATGAGCTCTAATCTTGTTATAAATGGTTTTAAAAGTGCTAATAGTAGTGATGAACTAAATGTGTATTTTGAAAATTTGACTACTACAAAAACTGGTAATGCGGTAATTAACGTGTATCCTTCAATAAGTAGTGATAGAACTTACATTGGAGATTTTGAAATAAGTTTACATAGTAAAGGAGATTCTGTTACTTTTTGTTATGACGTTGTTAATAAAAGTAAGTTTGATGTTGAACTAAAAAGTCGCCTTGTAAACGGTTTAAACATTGATACTGAAGATGAGTTAACTTTGTTAAAAAGTATTTATTTATCAGCGGATTGGGATGGGGATGGAATAACTACTGATAGTGAACTGTTAAAGTCAAAACAAAATATTAAAATTAGCGTTGAGATGCCTAATTATTTAGAAAGTTCTCAAACCCAAAATAAATGTACGTCAATTTCTTTAGAAAGTGATGATTCATCGCAAGGTGATATAAAACTAAGTTTTAGAGTTAATAATGTTTATGTACAAAAATAATTTAATAATTTTTAATAATAATTCTGTTGACATATAAATAATATGTTGGTAGAATTATTTTTGTTAGTTACCTTACAAAAGAGATGGTGATATGGAAAATAGAAAAATAGCGTTTGAAATAAAATTATTAGATAATTTAATTGGTAGAAGATTAATTAAAGATGAAAAAGATAAAAAAAGAATATCACATGTACAGATAAGTATTTTAAAATATTTGTATGAAAATAAAAACAAAACGGTTTATCAAAGTGATTTAGAATCTTTTTTATCCGTTAGAAGATCTACCGTCTCTGGTATTTTAAAGACGATGATAAAACAAAACTTAATTAAGCGAACTAATTCTTCAAAAGATGCTCGAAAAAAAGAGATTACATTAACTCATTATAGTTATATAAAGTTTAAATCAATGAAAAAAAAGGTAGCTGATTTTGAAACTATTCTAACTAAAAGCATATCATATGAAGAGCTTAAAGTTTTTTTCAATGTTATAGATAAAATTAAGAGTAACTTAAGTGATGGAAAGGATTGATTTTATGTTAAAACTGATAAAAAATTTTAATAAAAGAGACTGGTTTATAATTTTTATTGCCTTACTTTTAATTATTTTCCAAGTTTGGCTTGATTTAAAGCTTCCAGATTACATGTCTAACATAACGGTTTTAGTGCAAACCGAAGGAAGTGAAATGAATGAGATTTTAACTGAGGGTGGCCATATGCTTTTGTGTGCTTTTGGATCTCTTTTGGCCGCAATGATGGTTGGTTTTTTAACTTCGTTTATATCTGCTTCTTTCTCTGGAAAACTAAGGAAACGTATATTTGAAAAAGTTCAAGGTTTTGGGATGGAAGAAATAAAAAAATTCTCAACTAGTAGTTTAATTACAAGAACAACTAATGATATTACTAATATTCAAATGTTTATATCAATGGGACTTCAAATGCTTATTAAAGCACCAATTACGGCCATTTGGGCAGTATTTAAAATCTTAGATAAAAGTTGGCAATGGTCTGCGGTTACGGGAGCTGGAGTCGTTGTGCTTATAATGATGATAATTATCTTAATGTTTTGTGTTATGCCAGGATTTAAGAAAGTTCAAAAACTAATTGATAAAATAAATGGAATTACTCGCGAGAACTTAACTGGTATAAGGGTAGTTAGAGCTTTTAATGCAGAAGCTTATCAAGAAGAAAAGTTTGATATTACAAACAATGAACTTACTAAAATCCAAAAGTTTAATCAAAGAATGATGTCACTGATGTCTCCAGTAATGTATTTGATAATGAATTTACTTACCTTATCAATATACTTTATTGGTGCTTACTTAATTGATGAGGCATCAATGATGGATAAGTTGACTATTTTTAGTAACATGGTTGTGTTTTCTAGTTATGCAATGCAAGTTATTATGTCATTTTTAATGCTTGCGATAATATTTATAATGTATCCAAGGGCTAACGTATCTGCTCAAAGAGTATTAGAGGTTTTAAATACAGAAGAATCTATCATTGATGGTACTTTTGATGAACCTACTAAGAAAATTGGTGAGGTAGAATTTAAAAACGTATCATTCATGTATCCAGATGCTGATGAATATGTTTTAAAAAACATATCATTTAAAGCAAATAAAGGTGATACTATAGCAATAATAGGTTCAACGGGATCAGGTAAATCAACGATTGTTAATCTTTTAATGCGCTTTTATGATGTCACAGATGGTGAAATTTTAATTGATGGTGTTAACATAAAAGATTATAAAAGTGATTATTTGCATAATAAACTTGGTTATGTTCCACAAAAAGCGGTTATGTTTTCTGGATCGGTTAATTATAACGTTTCGTATGGTGATAATGGAAAAGAAAAAGATGAAAAATTAATTAAATCAGCGGTTAAAGTTGCACAAGCAAAAGAATTTGTTGAGAAAATGCCTAAAAAATATGAAAGTAACATATCACAAGGTGGAACAAACATATCCGGTGGACAAAAACAAAGATTATCAATTGCAAGAGCAATAGCTAAAGAACCAGAAATATATATTTTTGATGATTCTTTTTCTGCTCTTGATTATAAAACTGATTACGTGTTAAGAAGCGAACTTAAAAAACATACTAAAGATGCTACGAGTGTGATTGTAGCCCAAAGAATAGGTACCATAATAAACGCTGATAAAATAATCGTTTTAGATAATGGTAAAACGGTAGGCATTGGTACTCATAAAGAATTGTTAAAAAATTGTGAAGTTTATAAAGAAATAGCTTATTCACAATTATCAAAGGAGGAACTTGAAAATGCATAATGAAAAAGCAAGACCTCAAAAAATGGGACCTGGACCAGGACCAAGGGGTTCAGCGGAAAAACCAAAAGATTTAAAAAAAGCAATTAAAGATATGATTAAATACTTAAATAAGTATTTACCAATAATAATAGTTGCACTTGTTTTAGCAGCTTTATCATCAGTTTTATCAATTATAGGTCCAAATCATTTAAGTGATTTAACTGATGTTATAACCGAAGGTCTTACAACAACGATTAACTTTTCAGAGGTAAAATCAATTGCACTTTTCTTACTTATCATATATTTATTTAGTGCTACTTTTAACTATATTCAAGATTTCATAATGGTTACGGTATCTAATAATTTTGCTAATAACTTAAGAAGTAGTATATCAGTTAAAATAAACAAATTACCTCTTAAATACTTTGATAATAATAGTTATGGTGATATTTTATCAAGGGTTACAAATGATGTTGATACGATAAACCAATCAATGCAACAATCCCTTGGAACGTTAGTTTCTGCGACTGCACTTTTAATTGGTTCGATAATAATGATGTTCGTAACCAATTGGATACTTGCAATAACTGCGATAGTATCTTCATTAATAGGTTTTACATTCATGACTTTGATTCTTAAAAAATCACAAAAATACTTTGATCAAAGACAGATTGAATTAGGTAATTTAAATGGTCACATTGAAGAGATATATTCATCACATAACGTTGTTAAAGCATACAATGGTAATAAAGATGCAAGTGAAACTTTTGATGAGTTAAACAAAAACGTGTTTACATGTGATAGAATGAGTCAGTTTTTATCAGGACTTATGCAACCAATAATGAGTTTCATTGGTAACTTTGGATATGTATGTGTATGTGTTGTTGGTGCAATTCTTACCATGAATGGTCACATATCATTTGGTGTTATCGTTGCGTTTATTATTTATGTTAGATTATTTACTTCACCTTTAACTCAAATAGCTCAGTCAATGACTAACTTACAATCAACCGCAGCAGCCTCAGAGCGTGTGTTTGAGTTTTTAGAAGAAAAAGAGATGGAAGATGAGTCTAAGCTAACTAAAAAATTAAATCCTGCTAAGGTAAAAGGAAACATTGAGTTTAAGCATGTTAAGTTTGGTTATAATCAAGATAAAATAATAATTAAAGACTTTAATTGTAAAGTAAAACCGGGTGAGAAAATCGCAATTGTAGGTCCAACGGGAGCGGGAAAAACAACGATGGTAAACCTACTTATGAAGTTTTATAACATTGCTGATGGAGATATAAAAATCGATGGTGTAAGTATAAGTGAATTAACGCGTGAGAACATTCATGATTTATTTATCATGGTGCTTCAAGATACTTGGTTATTTAATGGTACGATAAGAGAAAACATTAAGTATAACAAAGATAATGTTACAGATGATGAGATAATGAAAGCTTTAAAGACCGTTGGGGTTGATCACTTTGTAAAATCACTTCCAGGAGTATTAAACTATGAAATAACTGATAATGAATCGGTATCAGCAGGGCAAAAACAACTTTTAACTATTGCTCGTGGTATGATTAAAAACGCACCGTTCTTAATTTTAGATGAGGCAACATCATCCGTTGATACAAGAACAGAAGAATTAGTGCAAAAAGCAATGGATAAACTAACAGAAGGAAGAACGTCATTTATAATAGCTCACCGTCTATCAACCATCAAAAACGCTGATTTGATTCTTGTTATGAATGAGGGTAACATAATTGAACAAGGAAATCATGAACAGTTAATGAAACAAAATGGTTTTTATGCAGAGCTTTACAATTCACAATTTAAAAAGTAGTCAAAGTAGACTTTGGCTACTTTTTTCTTTTGTTTTAGTGAGTTATAATATAAGTAATATGATGTAAAGGTTGTGATTTATGGTTATTTACATAGTAAGACATGGACAAACTGATTTTAATAAAAAAGGGATTATGCAAAGTTTAAGTGATGTACTTTAAATGAAAACGGGATAAAAGAGGCTAATAATGCCAAAGAAAAATTGAAAGATGTCAATTTTGATATATGTTTTTCTTCGCCTCATAAAAGGACTATGGATACAGCAAAGATAATTGTTGATAACAAATGTAACATTATAACTAATAATTTTCTTATAGAAAGAAATTTGGGAGGATTTGAAGGTAAGCATTATGAGGTTTATAAGAAATATGATTATTGGAACCTAAAAAAGAATTTAAATTATAATAAAGTAGAGTCCGTAAAGAATGTACTTAAGCGAACTAAAAAATTTTTAGATGAAATAAAAAGTAGTGATTATAAAACCATTTTAATAGTATCTCATCATGCAACAATAAGAGCACTACACTTTAATATTGTTGGTTATGATGATAACACAAATTTATTATCTTTTCACCCAGAAAATGGTAAAATATATAAATATGAAATATAAATAAGGAGTGATTATAAATGATTAATATTTATACAACTGATGTTAATAAGAAATTAAAAAAGTTAAAAAACCTACAAAAAGAGTGTTGGATAGATCTTATTAATCCTACATTGGATGAAATTAAGGATGTTTCTATTAAAACTAATACTGATCTTGATTTATTAACTAAGCTTTTAGATGATGAGGAGTTACCTCGTATTGAAGTGGGTGATAACGCAACTTTAATAGTTGTTGATACTCCTTATGTATCTGATACTAGTTATAAGCATAAGTATAATACTGATCCTTTAGGATTAATAATCAATAATGATGGTTATTTTATAACTATATCTCCTAAAGAACAAGTGTTATTTGAGGATTTTAAAAATGGTAAAATAAGAGAGTTTAACATAAAGAAAAAAATTAAATTTGTTATTCAAATCCTTTTAAAAACCGCAAGTTCATATCAACGGGAGTTAAAGGCGATTGATGAATATATAAATGAAAAAGAAAAGACTCTTTATAAATCAACTAATAATAAAAGACTGATAGAGCTTTTAAACGTTGAAAAAACGCTTGTATATTTTTCTACTTCTTTAAAAGCTAATGACGTTGTACTTGAAAAACTTGCTAAAGGTAATGTTTTGACCATGTATGAAGATGATAATGATTTATTAGAAGATGCTATGATTGAAAATAAACAAGCTATAGAAATGAATAATATTTATAGGGAAATATTAACTAGTATGACTGATACTTATGCAACTATTATTTCTAATAATTTAAATGACGTAATGAAGTTTTTAGCAGGCATTACAATCGTTTTTTCAATACCTACTATGGTAGCTTCTTTTATAGGAATGAACGTACCTTTAGGTAAGATTGGTTCATCTTCATTAAGTTTTATATTAATAATTGCTTTTTCATTTGTATTATCAATTATTATTGCAATTATATTAAAGAAGAAAAATATGCTATAATAAATAAGAAAGTAGGTATCAATATGACTGATAAAACAAAAATTCAAATAATGCAAATAATTATCTTTGCAGGTGTAGTTTTATGGGTGGTGTTTAATTATGAGTTATTCTTTGACCTTATAAGCTTTATAATCAAACTTATAATGCCATTAATAGTAGGTCTTGCAATATCATTTATCATAAACGTACCAATGAAACAAATAGAGAAAAAAATATTTAAAATAGATAAAAGAAAAAATAAAAAATTAATAAGAGTATTATCTTTAATAACTTCATTAGTTTTGATTTTTGGTATTTTATTTCTTATTTTGTTTTTAATAATACCAGAGTTAACCGAGGCAATAATATCTATAAGTAATACTTTTTCATTAGATTTTAGTTGGATTAATAAATTAACTAATAGGTTAGAAGATTTATATCCTAGTATAGAAAGCTACATTGACCAAATAGATGTTAAAAGTATCATTGATACATCATTTAAACAAGCTGGTAGTGTTTTTTCTGTAATCGTTAGCGTTTTAAGTACTTTAATATCTAGAATAGTAATTTTCTTCATCGGTTTTATAATTTCAATATACATATTACTAGATAAAGAAAATCTAGCAAGACAAATGAAAAAGTTACTTACTGCTTTTTGTAGTGATAAAGTAAGTAAGAACATAGTAAAAATAGTAAAATTAAGTAACGTAACTTTTACTAACTTTATAACGGGACAGTGTCTAGATTCTTGTTTAATAGCTTTATTTTTATTTATCATTATGAGTGTTCTTGGAATTCCGTATGCATTAATACTTTCTGTTTTATTCGCAATAACAGCTTTAGTTCCTTATATAGGAGCATTTATTTCTCTTGTAATTGGAATTATATTAATCTGTGTTGAAAGTCCAATAATGGCTTTATGGTATGTAATAATATTCTTTATTTTACAACAAATAGATGATAATATAACTCACCCTAAGATAGTTGGTAAATCAGTTGGATTACCGGCTTTATGGACGTTTGTTGCAGCTTTAATAGGGGCTAGTTTATTTGGCTTTATAGGAATAATTGTTAGCATTCCAATATCATCAATTTTATATACTTTACTAAAGGACTACGTTAATAACAGAATAAGTAAAAAGAAAAAAATAATTGACAAAAAGTAAATTTAATACTATTATATTAATAGTAATGATTACTATTAAGGAAATGGTAAAAAAGATAAAAAGAAAGGAAAATTTAACATGGAATTAAAAGGTTCAAAAACAGAAGAAAACTTAATGACTGCTTTTGCAGGAGAAAGTGAAGCAAGAAATAAATATACTTATTTTGCAAGTAAAGCTAAAAAAGAAGGATATGAACAAATAGCAGCTATTTTTGAAGAAACCGCAAACAATGAAAAAGAACATGCAAAAATGTGGTACAAATTGCTTAACGGTGGAGACATTGGAACTACAGCTGAAAACTTAAAAATAGCAGCTGAAGGAGAAAACTACGAATGGACTGATATGTATAAGAATTTTGCTAAAACAGCAAAAGAAGAGGGGTTTGATCACATAGCATACCTTTTTGAAGAAGTAGCTAAAATAGAGAAAAATCACGAAGATAGATACATGAAGTTATTAGGTAACGTAAATGATGATTTAGTGTTTAAAAAAGGTGAAGAAACAGTATGGATATGCCGTAATTGTGGATATGTACACGTAGGAAAACAAGCTCCAAAAGTATGTCCAGTATGCTCTCATCCACAAAGTTATTTTGAAAAAAGATCTCAAAATTATTAAAATAAATAAAAGTATAATTATGAAATAAAAAACAAGGGTTAAGATAAATAAATCTTGACCTTTTATTTTACTAACTTATATAAAAAAGTTA
>CAYSJY010000028.1:0-14198 GCA_964431705.1 uncultured Muribaculaceae bacterium
ACTTTAAGAAAATTAATTTCTCGTTTCATAGACATCACCCTCTTTCTATTCTTTTCAAAGAAAAAAAGAGGAAAGCATATCTAACCTTTGGTTTTAGGTTGCTCTCACATTAATTATTAGCTACAACTTCTTAAATTACCCTATAAATATTTAAAAAAATATAATAAATTAAAAAAGTAGATAAAAACCTACTCTTTTTTACTCACGCTTTTCTACATCATATAACACTATTTGTAACTTTGAAAATCTTTTTTCTACTTTTCCTTTTATTTTATAAACACTAGGTACCACTATGTTAAAATACTTATTATAAACATTTGGAAACATAACAAGTTCTATGTTACCAAAAGAATCACTTGCGTTTATAAACATCATTTTATCATTATTTTTAGTTGTTATTTCTTTTTTTCTTTCAAAGTATAAAACCATTTCCACGTTCTTATCAAAGTAGTTGTTAACGCTTTTCGTTGTTACACTATTATCATTTATAAACTTACTTGTTGGATGATTACTTATGTAAAACCCAAATGTCGCCATTTCGTATTTTGTAAGTTCTTCTTTTGTATACTCATCATAATCTTTTATCTCAGGTTTTAAAACTAAAGCCTCGTCTAAATCATTACATAACTCCGCGTAGTTAATTGCATCATTTAAGTTTTCTATTAGCGTTTTTCTTGTTTTTCCAAAACCGTCTAAAGCACCTGATAAAATAATGTTTTTAACTACGTCTTTACCTAGTTTATAACACCTTTTAACAAAGTCAAGGTAAGAAGAAAAGTTTCCGTTTTCTTTTCTTTGTTTTACTATTTCTCTAGCGGTAAGGGTACCTACTCCTCTTATTAAAGATAACGGATAAATTAACTCATCATCTTTTTCTTCATATTTATCAGTTGATATATTTATTAATGGAGAAGCAACATTAACACCCAGTCTTTTACATTCATCTATTAAATTTTTTGTTTTATGTGATGATGATATATTATTATTTAATAATTCCATTTGAAAATATAAGGGATAATGAACCTTTAAATAAGCCATTTTATAACCTATTATTGCGTAGCTGACAGAATGTGCTTTATTAAAACCATAGTTAGCAAAACGAAGAATTAAATCATAAACGTCATTAGAAACTTTACTTGTATATCCTTTTTTCACGCTTTGCTTTATAAACTTTTCTTTAAAAGATAATAATACATCTTCTTTTTTCTTACTCATTGCCCTTCTTAATTCATCAGCCTCAGCATAAGAAAAACCAGCCATTTTAACAGCTATTTGCATTATCTGCTCTTGATATATAATTATTCCATAAGTACTTGATAATACGTCTTTTAAATCATCATGAATATAAGTTATTTTTTCCTTTTTATGACGTCTTGCAACATAACTTTCTATGTTTTGCATTGGTCCTGGTCTATAAAGTGCAACAGCAGCGATTAAATCATCTATTTTATCTGGTTTTAACTTTTCTATAAATCTTTTCATCCCAGTTGATTCAAACTGAAACACACCATCTAAATTACCACTAGAAAAAAGTTCATATGTTTTCGTATCATCAAGCGGGATATCATTAAACTTAATGCATCCTGCTTTTTTTATTATTTTATCTATTACACTTAGGTTTTTAAGTCCTAAAAAATCCATTTTTAAAAGACCTAATGCCTCAATATAATTCATGGTGTACCCACATAAATAAAAGTTATTAGAAACTGCTAAAGGAACATAATTACAAAGTTTTTTACTTGATATTACTATTCCAGCTGCATGAATAGAAGTATGTCTTTTAAGCCCCTCTAAATGAAGTGATACATCATATACCTTTTTTAAAACATCATCTTCATTTAATAATTTCACAACCGTTTTATCACTTAACTGTTCTTTTAAATTTTTCTTATCATCAAAATACTTAATTAAAGCATCTACTTTAAACGTCGTTACATCAAATATTCTTGCAACATCCCTTATTACTTGTTTTGCAAGTAAATTAGAAAAAGTAATGATACCAGATACCTTATCTTTTCCATACTTATTTACTACGTAATTAATTACATCATCTCTTTTTTCAGCATCAAAATCTATATCAATATCAGGCATCGTAACCCTTTCAGGATTTAAAAACCTTTCAAACAATAAATCATACTTTATTGGATCTACATCAGTTATTCCAAGACAGTATGAAACAAGGCTTGATGCTGCAGAACCTCTTCCTGGGCCTACCATAATACCATTTTTTTTAGCATACTTAACATAGTCCCAAACAACTAAAAAATAATTACAAAAACCCATCTTTATTATTACGTTAAGCTCATACTTTAATCGCTCTACGTATTTTAAAGAAACATTACCATTTAACCTTTTTTTAAGACCCACAATGCATAAATCCGTTAAGTACTTTTTTTCATCAAAATTTTCATCATCATTATAAACCGGTAATAAATCATCTTGTTTTGGTATTTCTAAATTACATAAACCAGCAAAGTAAGATATGTTTTTAACATCTTCTAAACTTAAGTTTTCAAGCATACTAACGTCTTTTTTAGAATCATAATCTTCTTCTTTTATCTTGTATAAATACTTTAAATACTTTATATAATCTTTTTTTAACGCAAATGTTTTTTTTGCATATACTTTATTACCATCAATATCGTCTTTTTCTTCTTTTGTTTCATAACCAATAAATATATCACTTACGTAAACGTCAAACAACTCTTTTTTATCTTTATATAAATAAGGAATAACAAGTACTAAATCACTTAAATAACCCTTTAAGGTATCAAAAGATAACTCATTATCATTTATCAACGTATTTATATTACATAAATTTTGATAACCCTTATAATTTTTAGCATATAGCAAAATAGTATATTCTAAATTAACCTCAAGCCCTATAATAGGCTTTATGTTATTTTTCTTACACTTATGATAAAACTCCATTACCCCATACAAATTATCATCACATATTGCACATGCTTTTATATTAAACAAAGAAAGTTCATTTATTAAATCATCTACTTTTATTAAACTAGATAATATAGAATAATCAGTCTTAACCCAAATAGGTACATAATTCATAAAATCACTTTCCTTTCTAATAATATTTTACTACAAATACCATATTTTTCATATTTTAATTTGACTATTTGCCAATAATATGATAAAGTTATAGAGCAAATACGCATATTAAGGAGGAGTTTTACATGGCTAAAAAAGTATCTAATAGAAAACCATTATTCGGAAATAATCGCTCTCATGCTTTAAATGCTACAAGAAAAAAACAAAAAGTTAACATGCAAAAAGTAACATTAAACGGTGTTACCGTAATAATGAGTGCTAAAGAAGCTAAAAAATTTAGAAAAAGTAACGTGGCATAAAAATCATAATAGCTAAATAAAAAGTTTAGATAGCAGATAAAGAATATGATTTGGTCAACTTTTCAAATTATTTATACATAATAAAAACCATAAAGCATTATCTTTTAAGATTTCTTTATGGTTTTTTATTTTAATTTTATATAATTTTACAAATTATAATGGCATCTGTTGCATCTACTTTACCATCATGATTTACGTCTGCTATTGATTCTTGTGCACTGGTTAAAGTTGTTAAACCAAAAATATAGTTTAAAATTAACTCCACATCTTCTTCTGTTACCTCACCATCACCGTTTATGTCACCATATAATATGCTATTACTGTAACCTGCTGCGATTCTTTGTATCATAACGACATCTGCGGCGTCTACTATGCCATCACAAGTTACGTCTGCTCTTAATTTTTGTTCACTGGTTAAAGTTATTATACCATCATCATATTTTTGAACTAACTCCGCATCTTCTTCTGTTACTTCACCATCCCCGTTTACGTCACCAACTGGATATTCTTCATTTGGATATTCTTCTTTATTAGCTATTTGCCGATATATATAAACAGCATCTGCTGCGTCTATTACGCCATCACCAGTTACGTCTGCTATTGATTCTTGTTCACTGGTTAAAGTTGTTAAACCAAAAATATAGTTTAAAATTAACTCCACATCTTCTTCTGTTACCTCACCATCACCGTTTACGTCACCCACACTCTGGTATATATAATATTCATAACCATCAAATGAATAATAGTACGCATTTTTATCAGTTGCAACTTTTAATTCATAATCCGTTTGTTTTACTGAGTCACTTGCAACACATACCTTTTGGTTTTCCATCTCGGTACTGTTGGTTATGTTTTCTCCTGTTGCAGGATTAGTAACATCATCTTCTATGTAACCTTCATCAATTAATTTTTTAACAGAAATACACTTTTCTTCTCCTTCATCAAATGCATCATAATTCGAAAGAATATAAGCCTCAGCCATGTTTACTATGTCACTAGCTGCCAAAAATTTCGTTTTCTCCCTTGAGTTTTTAATTACTTGCAAAACAGCAGTCCCTGCTATCGTAAGTATTATTGCTAAAACAACAATGACTGCTAAAAGTTCAATTAATGTAAAACCTTTTTTATTATTCACTATAATCACCTATTTTCATAATATCATTATGTTACTTTTAAGTCAATTTTATACTAAGATAAAAAAAAGACTTTTACGTCTTCTTTACTTTTTATCGGTTGAACCAAAGCCTCCAGTTCTAACTCCTTGTGCATTATCATCATCAACCGTTAGATATTTCATAAATATACCTTGTCCTATGGCTTCTCCTTTTTTTATGGTAATAGCTTCATCTTTTGTGTTGTAAAACGCAAATGAAAATGCTCCATCGTTATCAGGATTACCATAGTAATCTTTATCTATTATACCTACGCTATTTGCCATTACAAGTCCTTTTTTCTTTGGATTAGAACTTCTGTTGCATAATATTAAAAACTCATCTTCCATCATGTATGCTTTAAGACCAGTTTTAACAAGGCTTGGACTATCGCCTGGTTTAAATGGCTTTATGATGCAATCTTCTGCCGCCTCTATGTCATAACCAGCAGAATACTTGGTTTTTCTTATTGGTAAATTAATGTTTTTATCTTCAAATCCTTTAGCTATTTCAAATCCTCTTGTTTTCATAATTACGCTCCTACTAATTCTTTTGTATCGTCAAATAATACTACTTTATTTTCTTTTAAAGTCTTTTTCATATCTATTACTCTTTGGTTAGAAGAACCTCTCCATTTCAATCTAAAATCATGAAGTTCATCTTTATATTGTCCATCTATTAAAACATCAATATATTTTAATACTTCTTTATCTTTTAAATCTCTTTCAAATAGAAAACCAGTCCATACCCAAACCGTTTTGTTTGGATATTTTTCTTTAAACGTTTTTATTAAACGAGTTGTACCTCTTATGTTATTAGGATGTAATGGTTCACCACCTAAAACCGATAAGCCGACAACGTGCTCATCACCTGATAAATCAATTACTTTTTCTATTGTTTCATCGGTAAATTCGATCCCGTCTTTAAAAGACCAAGTCTCTGGATTAAAACAATTTTTACAGTGAAAGGCACAACCTTGCATAAATATTGATACCCTAACACCTGGTCCGTTAGAAATGTCCATTTTTCTTATCTTATTATATCTCATAATCACGCATCCTTATTATCTATATGAATAACCCTTTCTTTTATTTCTTGGGTTCTTCCTTTATTCCAAAAGTTAGTGCCAATGTATCCACACGTTCTTCTTGCAACGTTTAATTTATCATGATTTCTATTACCACAGTTTGGACAATACCACTCTAAGTTATCATCTAAAAGAATTTCACCATCATAACCACATTCTTGACAATAATCAGACTTAGTGTTTAACTCAGCGTACATAATGTTATCATAAATAAACTTAATAACTTCCATAACAACATCTAAGTTATCGGTTAAGTTAGGCGTTTCAATATAACTTATAGCGCCACCTGGAGAAAGTCTTTGAAATTCACTTTCCAATTTTAATTTGGTAAATGCATCAATTTCCTCAAATACCGGAACATGATATGAGTTTGTAATATAATCACGATCAGTAATCCCTTTGATTTTACCAAAACGATCTCTTAAGCACTTAGCAAATTTATAAGTAGTTGACTCTATTGGAGTTCCATAAACACTATAATCTATGTCTTCTTTTTCTTTCCAATCTTTACATTTATCATTTAACTTTTGCATTACTTCAAGAGCGAATTCTTTTCCTTTTCCATTATCAGTATGAGAGTGTCCAGTCATGAATTTAACACATTCATATAAACCAGCATACCCAAGTGAGATGGTTGAGTATCCATGATGTAATAACTCGTGAATACTTTCTTTTTTATCTAATCTTGCAAGTGCTCCGTGTTGCCATAATATTGGAGCAACATCACTCGTTACTTTAGATAATCTTTTATGCCTTGCTTGTAAAGCTCTGTGACATAACTCTAATCTTTCATCCATTAACTTCCAAAATAAATCCTTATCCTTATCTGATGATAAAGCAACATCAACTAAGTTAATTGTTACAACCCCTTGATTAAACCTACCGTAGTATTTTCCTTTACCCTCTTCATAGTTTTTAGCTTTCGCAATGTTTCCTAAGTGAATCGTTCTATCAGGAGTTAAAAATGATCTACATCCCATGCATGGATAACAATCACCAACTCCTTTTTCATTTACCTTTAATTCAAGCATTACCTTTTCAGATATATAATCTGGTACCATACGTTTTGCTGTACATTTAGCAGCTAATTCAGTTAGGTAATAATACTTACTATCCTCATGAATGTTATCCTCTTCTAAAACGTATAAAAGTTTAGGAAAAGCAGGAGTAATATAAACACCTTTTTCGTTTTTCATACCCTCTATTCTTTGCTTTAAAACCTCTTCTATTATCATAGCTAGTTCTTCTTTGTATTCTTTTGTCTCACCTAAATACATACAAACCGATAAGAATGGAGCTTGCCCATTAGTCGTTGTCATTGAGTTAATTTGATATTGGAAAGTTTGAACACCATCAGTTATTTCCTTTTTCAAATCTTCTTTGGCATATTTTTCACAATCAGCTTTATTAAACTTTCTTCTCTTATATTTATCTAAATAACGTTTATAACTTTCTTTAACAAAAGGTGCTAAATGAGAAAACGTTATCGTACATCCTCCATACTGACTTGATGATACCGCAGTAATTAACTGGGTTGCAATCGTCATGGCCGTTAAAAACCTGTGTGGTTTTTCAATCATAACCCCATTTATGTTAGTTCCGTTTTGAAGCATGTCATCTAAGTTAATTAAATCACAGTTATGAAGAGCGTTTTGAGCAAAGTAATCCATGTCATGGAAATGAATTATTCCCTCATCATGAGCCTTTACAACGTCTTCTGGAAGTAAGAACCTTCTTGTTATATCAGTTGAGGTAATACCTGCGATATAATCTCTTTGAGTTGTTACAATGTCAGCGTTTTTATTAGAGTTTTCAGTGTTCCAATACTCATTTTCACCATCAATTAACTCCTTAATTGATCGATCAGTCGTATTACTTTTTCTTACTAATTCCCTTGTGTATCTATAAGTAATGTACTCTTTAGCTAAAGCAAACTTATTTAATGTCATAAGACGCATTTCAATAATATCTTGAATGTCTTCAACCAAAATTCTTTTCTTTTTTAAACTTTCTATGTACTTAATGATGTTTTTTATCTGAGTGTCAGACACCCTATCTTCTTCTTGCACTTCATTATTAGCTTTTTTTATCGCTATTTCTATCTTCTCTGGACAATAATCAACAACGTGACCGTCTCTTTTAATTACTTTCATAATTACTTCCTCCTTACTATCATTACCCTAACTATAGCATATTTATTTTAAAAAGCATTGTTGCATTTGCAACTTTATAAAAAAAATGGTATTATTTTAATGAGAGGTGTAAAATGAAACGTTTGTTCAGTAAAATTAGTGTAAATGAAAGAGAAAAATTACTTAAGTTATTAGAGACAAATACCCTTAGTTTTCCGAAGAACACCGCTGTTTTTTCTAGCTACAAAGACGATGTTATAGGAATAATACTAAAAGGCCAAGCACAAATAATAAGAACGGATTATAACGGTAATAGAACAATCATCGAAGAGTTAAGTGAAGAATCAATTTTTGGAACAACAATATCTTCGTTAAACAGTGATGAATACGAAGTTATTACAAAAGAAGAAACAACACTACTAATAATTGACTACCATAGTATTATAGAATTTCAAAACACTAATTACAAATACTATAACCAATTTATTAAAAACCTACTTGAGATTGCAACTAACATAATTGAAGAAAAAAACGAAAGAATAGAAATTTTAACAAAAAAATCAATAAGAGATAAACTATTGGAATACTTTAATATCTACTCAAAAAAACATGGAACAAGAATAATTTACTTGCCCTTTAGCTATACCGATTTAGCCGATTATATAGCAGCGGATAGAAGCGCCATGTCAAGAGAGTTAGGATACTTAAAAGAAGAAGGATTTATCGAAACCAAAGGAAGAAGAATAACCCTTTTATATAGATAAAAAAACTTGCGCTTTAAAACGCGCAAATCATGTTTAAAATTACCAACGACTGATGCTTCTGCCTCCGCTTCCACCGAAAGAAGATGTACCACCACCACCTCTTCCATTAGAAGATATTGAAGAATAGTCTTTAGAACTCATTACTCGATTTATATTTTTATAAGTTCTATTATATAATTTAGCTTCAAGGTAATAATAATCTGTTTTATATGCATATAATATTTTTAATTTTTTAATCCATTTATTAGTAACTTTTAAGACGATTGCAAAAGGTAAAAAATCATAATATTGTTTATTATTTAATTTGCTATTTTTTTGTTTTATGTTTTTTTCGCTTGATAAATAAATTTTAAATTGCAGTGATAAACTTAAAGTAGACAACTATCCTATTATTTAATTCAATATAAAAAACGCATTTATACCAATTTTTATAAACATTATTGACATATTTGCGTTTTATTATTAATAACTGATAAACCTCCATGATATTTCGTTGCGTTACTACTAGGTACTTCTTCTACACAAATTCTATACCCTATCCATATCGTACATAACACAATTTCTTAAACTTTTATTTAATCAAACGTAAAACATATCATACACACGGTATACATAACAACACTTTAACTTGCGAATTGTAAAATTTTGTGTTAATCTCTTCAATTTTGTTTTGAAATATTTTGACACAAAAGTGACACACTATATTAGTACCATAATTATATTAATAAGAAAGGATAAATTTTTATGAAAAAGATGGTGCTGAAAAAAATATTACTTGTAGTACTTATTATCATTTTAATGATTTTTATTTGCGTATTAATTAATAAGGCGTATGAAAAGAAGTTAAAGGAAAACATTAATGATGTGTCTTGGCTTAGAGAAAACGTTGATATAACGGAGGATTTTTCAATAGGTTCTGGTGTTTTATCGGTCAATAAAATCAGTGATATTGATATTTATAGTAGTTCATATCGTAAGGTTATTGATGAAAAAATAGAAGATTTAAAAAATAGTGATGACTATACCTTAGATGATCCTTTACTAATTTATAATGCGTATGGTACGAATTCTTCTAGCATTAATATTTATTTTATCGCTGATGAAGAAAGTTATTTAAAATATACGGTTGAGTGTGATGATAAAGATATAAGTGATTATACTAAAATTTTATATAATGATGAAGAAAATAACTTAACAACAACTCATTATTATCAAATAACGGGTCTTGTTGCAGGAAAAACACAAGATGTTATCTTTGAACTTTATGATGCTAATGATGAATTAATTGAAGAAAGTAAAATAACAGTGTTTATGCCTGAGTCTAAAGTTGATGTAAAACTTGACGTAACTGATGGAGAATCGCAAGAAGAATTAGAAGATGGCTTATATGCCGTACTTGGACATGATAAGAGTTTTAATTCTAATATTTATTTATATGATAACGATGGTATTTTAAGAAGTGAAATTCCGCTTAATTCATATAGGTCTGATAGGATTATTTGGATAGATGGAAATATGCTTTATAGTTATACAAAAAGAAAGTTTGCTTTAGTAGATAGATTAGGCAGGGTTGTTAAAACCTATAAAATAGATGGTTATTACATGCATCATGATTTTATTTATGATGAGGATAGTAATAATTTAATAATACTAGCTAACGAAGATGGCGCAGATACAATTGAAGATAAAGTTATAACGTTAAACTTAGATACTGGAGAAACTAATGAGATAATTGATATGTTAGATTTTGCACAAGATTTTTATGATACGGCCGTTTCCCCTGAGGATGGAAATACATACGGTGGAGATGAACTTGATTGGGTACATTTAAATAGTTTATCTTTAAATGGCACTGACTTGGTTTTATCATCAAGGGAGTTTAGTACTATATTTTGTATAAGTGATATATATGATAATCCAACGCTAAAATACGTAATTGGAGATTCTACAATATATGAGGAAACATCATTGGAAAGTTATGCGTTAACTAAAGAAGGAGATTTTATATCACAGGCTGGACAACATACTATAACTTATGAGTTTGATGATGATTTAGAAGATGGAACATATTATCTAATTATGTTTAATAATAATTTTGCATCCTCAAGAACAAGACCAGACTTTAATTGGGATCCATTTGTTGGAGCAGGTAGTTATTATGAGGGTGATGCATCAAAATATTATAAATATTTAGTTGATGAAAATAATAAAACGTTTACTTTGGTAGATAGTTTTGATCTTGACTATTCTTCAATCGTATCAAGCGTACAACAACTAGATAAAAACCTAGTTTCATCATCTGGTATGGATAACTCGTTTAGTGAGTATGATGAAAATCACGTACTTATAAGAAAGTTTGACTACTCTTCTAAAAAATATGCATACCGAGTATTTAAATATAGTTTTAATAATTATTGGTATTATTAAAAGGTTTTCAAAATCATGAAAACCTTTTTTCTATATCTTTTACTATATTATTTATCTTTTCATCCAATGAATCTTCTTCTCTTATTATGTAATCGAAATAAGAATCATCAAGCGTTATTTTTTTTCTTTCCTTTATTTCATAATATGTATTTTCATCATAAGCTGATTCGTACTTTGTATTATCACCCAAAACTTCATCTATTATTTTATCAGGCTCATATTTTCTTAACATTATGCTTTTTACGTTTTTATTATCATCCGTATATAACCTTATTTTTACAACATTATAATCATTAACTTTTTCAAAACAATCTTTATTATTAAAATTCATATCATATACAAAAGATAATTGATTATTTTTTAAAATACTTATTCTTTTATCATTTATATCCTTTACTTTGTCTTGAACGTTTTTATAGTCTAATCCATTTGTTAAATAATAATTTCTAACATAATCATTACTAAGTAAAAATATCTTTAATTTTTTTGATAAATCTCTTGCTAGTTTTAATTTATTTTCTCCATCATAACCAGTTATAATAATTACAAAAGGATTACTATATTTTTTTATATTATCTAATTTCATATCTTTTGCAAAATCCATTTAAATACCTCCACAAGATATAATATGCCCTAATTAATGTCTATTATTCTCTCCTATCATTTCCATGTCCGTTGTAAGCTGTTTTATTCGCTCTATTATTCTTACTGCTTTTACTCTTTCTGATTTATTATTAGTTGTAACTGATAAATGGTCTTCTAGCTGTTTTAAGTTTAAATTAGAAGTAATAAAGGTAGGTAAATTATCTTGCATACGATATTGCAAGATAGGTCCTAATATTTCATCTCGTTCCCATGCTGTTACTGCTTCTGCTCCTAAATCATCTATTAAAAGAAGTTTGGCATACTTAACTTCATTAAACTTATTCTTAAACTCATCTTTAGATGATGAACCATAACTTGCCTTTAAGCTTCTTAAATACTCTGGATAATATATTATTACGCTTTTTATCTTTTCTTTGGCAAGTTCATTAAACATTGCCGATATAAGGTAGGTTTTTCCACAACCAAAGTTTCCATGTAAGAAAAGTCCTTTACCAATATTGCCTTTTTTATAATCTTTTATGTATGATAAAATCCATTTAATTACTTTTTCTCTGTTTTTATCATCGGTATAAATGTTTTTTATTTTGGCTTCTTTAATATCCCTTGGAACATCAAAATAAGTTATGTTATCTAAATATTTATTATCATTTATATACTTATTTTTATAACGACATGCTACGTAAGAAAAAACAAGTTCTTTTTCGTTTAAAACGGGTAAATAACAATATCCTAAAACCGTGTTTTTACATGCTGGTAAACCTTTACACTTCAAGCAGTTTTTATACTCTTTTGCAGATTCTTCAAAATTTGAAGTATACTTCATTAATTCATCGTCACTTAAATTAATACTATCCGTAAGTTTTTTAAAAACCTCATCTTTTAGTGCCTCATTATAGGAGATTTTTAATTTATAAGCTAAATCCTTTTTTTCTTTTACTATATCTTTTATATATTCCATAAATACTTCCTCCTATTTTAAGAAAATTCTTTTAACATGTCCTTAAGATTTTTTTCATCTTCATCGCTTATTTTTTCTTTTTTAATGTTTTGGTTAAACCAATCTGGTAAGTCTTCTTGTTTTTTAATGCTTTCACTTATTTTAGGTGATGCTATTTTTTTAGATTTTTTGTATTCTTTTTCAGCTTCCCTCATCGCTTCTTCAACGGTTTCTACGTTGAGTCTTTTCCATTGTGATGCAATCGTTTCAACAAAAGCACGCGTAAGTTTTTTATTATTTATCTTAAGTACGTAATCTATTAAAACGTTTACAACTCCAGGATTAAGCTTAAAATCACTAAGCAAGGATTCTAAAAGAGATAAATCCCTAAGTGATGGCTTAGCACCGTTACTTCTTCCCTTGATAAAATTATATGGTGTTGTGTTCTCAAATACATATATCATTTTAGCTCTTTTATCAGATGCTCCAACTGGATTTTTCAAATACTCAGGTTGACTTTTATAAATAAGTGAAGGAAGTTTGTTATCATTTTCATATTTATAATAATTTCTTACGTTTTTTCTAAGTAACGTTTTATCAATAAGACCATTTTCTTTTATTGAACTTAAAATAGGCGCTTTCATATCCATAGCATCCATGTTATATATAAAAGATAAATTATTTATTAATTCTTTTACTTCACGAGAAAAAGTTTTATTTGTTATAACTCCGTTAGGAACTGATGAAATTAAAAGATCAAAATCAAAGGCATGATCAAGTTTTATCTCACCTGTTTTATTTACTCTTAAATCCTCATTTAAATTATCATAAGAAACAGACGGTTCACTTTCAAATACCTCATCAAACTTACTTGTTATATCATCATAGGAAGATAAACTTATCTTTGGAACTTTAAAATACTTAAGTAAGTTCTCATACTCTTTTTTACCAATGTTATTATATAAAACTATGTTTAAAATTGGATGATTGAAAAACTCGGAAGCTGAAAGAGGAGAAAACATTTCATAAACAAAGTTATTTACATTACCTTTTTTAACAAAGGTCTTTAAAAGCCCTACTGCCTCTAGTTTTTTTCTGGCGTTAATTATCAAATCCATCTTAAGTCTTAAGCTAGTCATTAAATGATGGTGCGTATATTCATTACTTAAAAGCTCCGTTTTATCTAAATCAGCCCATAAAGTGTAATATAAACTAACGGCCATACTACCGATTATTGGTTGGTATAGCATACTTATTATTTTTCTATCATTTTCATTTAAAATAGTGCGGTTTACTACTACGAAAGTATCCGCTGGTAAAACATTTATCTCTTTCATAATAGTATTCCTCCTTAAGTAATATTGTAATTCATTTTTAAAGTTATTTCAATAACCAGTAAAACAAATATTAAATAAAAAAGTATCATTATTGTGTAATATATTTAAAGAAAATGTTTTAATGTTAATTATTAATGAAAAGCAAGGCTAGTAAACTAACCTTGTTTTTCTTAGCTTATAAAATTTAAACATTTAAAAGATGAAAATAATAACTTTTATCATTATTTTAGATTTTCTATTTCTTTAGTCGTTAATCCGGTTATTTCACTAATCGTTTTTATATCCATCCTTTTGTTTAACATGTTGATTGCTACTTCTTTTATCCCTTCTTTTTTTCCTTCCTTTATTCCTTCTTTTTTACCTTCTTTAATCCCAATTTCTTTTCCTTC
>CAYSJY010000029.1:0-14184 GCA_964431705.1 uncultured Muribaculaceae bacterium
TGTTGAAGAAATTACTTTCAATGATTACTTTAATACAACAAACGCAACAACAATGGAAAGGATGTTTTATTATTGTTCATCTTTAACCGAACTTGATTTATCTAAATTTAACACATCAAAAGTAACTAATATGGCCAACGTTTTTACCGAATGTTCAAAATTAAAGAATATAGATGTAACAAGTTTTAATACTTCAAAGGTAACAAATATGCAAGGTATGTTTTCGGATTGTTCATCCATAACTAATCTTGATTTATCATCTTTTGATACTAAAAATGTGACTGTGTTTGGTTGGAATTTTTATGGTATGTTTTACAATTGTAAGTCTTTAATAAAACTTGATGTATCCAACTTTGAAACCAGTAATGTGTTATATTTTAATGGAATGTTTTCAAATTGCTCATCCTTAACCGAACTTGATTTATCTTCATTTGATACGTCAAGCGCCACTTCAATGGCAGCGATGTTTCAGGGTTGCTCATCATTATTAAAATTAGATTTATCGTCTTTTAACACTGCAAACGTAACCAATATAAGCCGTATGTTTATGAACTGTGGCAACTTAGAAATTATATATTCAAAGTTATTTAACACATCAAATGTAACTAACATGAATCGAATGTTTTATAACACAACTATATCTGATTTAGATTTTATTTATAATTTCAATACTTCAAGTGTAACCGATATGAGTTATATGTTTGCTCTTAATGAACACATGACACTTGATTTGTCTAATTTTAACACCGAAAAAGTAACAGACATGAGTTACATGTTTTATGGATGCTCTAATTTAATATCTTTAAGTTTATCTAGTTTTGACACCGAAAAAGTAACAGACATGAGTGGAATGTTTTATAATTGTTCATCGCTAACAGAACTTGATTTAAGTAATTTTTATACGCCTAATTTAATAACACTTGATACTGCTTTAAATGTTTCATCTTTTTATGGTATGTTTCAAAATTGCTCCTCTTTAAGAAGCTTAAACATATCTAATTTCAATACCTCAAACGTAACAATAATGGGAAGGATGTTTTATAATTGTTCATCGCTAACAGAACTTGATTTAAATAATTTCAATACAACAAACGTAATAGATATGGGAGGAATGTTTTATAATTGTTCATCGCTAACAGAACTTGATTTAAGTAATTTTTATACGCCTAATTTAATAACTGTTACTTATGTTGAAGAATATGATGATATTGGCTGGCATGCTTCTTATGGTATGTTTCAATATTGTTCTTCTTTAGCGAGTTTAAATATATCTAACTTTAACACTTCTTTAGTAACAAACATGACAAGTATGTTTAATGGGTGTTCTTCTTTAACAGAACTTAATGTATCTAACTTTAACACTTCTTTAGTAACAAACATGACTAATATGTTTTCTGGATGTAGTCAACTTACGGAGCTTGATCTAACGAGTTTTAACACTTCAAACGTAACGATTATGGATAATATGTTTAGATATTCCAACTCATTAAATGCTATTGACTTATCTTCATTTGATTTTACGAGCGTTACGAGTTATGAAAATATGTTTTCAAATACAGCTACTCCAATATATGTAAAAGACGAAGCAACACTTAATTTATTAAACTCTATAATTCCAGGTTATAATTACATAATAAAAACTTAAAAAACATACTCAAGGTATGTTTTTATTTGATATTTTTTAAAAAAATATATATAATTTATACATGGTGATTTTATGGATTTAAGAAGAAGTGAATTATTAATTGGAAAAGAAAACGTTGATAAAATTAAAAATATTAAGGTATTTATTGTTGGTCTCGGTGGAGTTGGTGGACAAGCTCTTGAAATGATTGTAAGATCTGGTGTTTTAAACATAAGTATAATGGATTATGATGTTTTTGAGGAAAGCAACATAAATAGACAAATATTGTGTACGAATGAAAACATTGGAAAAAGTAAAGTTGATGAAGCAGAAAAAAGAATTAAATCAATTAGCCCTTTATGTAAAGTAAAAAAATACAAAGTAAAATTAGATGGTACTTTTTTAGATAAGAATATAATAGATGCCGATTACATAATAGATGCTTGTGATGATGTAAAAGCAAAGCTAGAACTAGTAAAATATGCTGTTAAAAATAACATAAAAATAATTTCTTGTTTAGGAGTTGGAAACAAACTTGATCCAAGTAAACTTGAAATAACAAACATTTGGAAAACATCATATGATCCTTTGGCTAAAAAACTAAGAAACGCTTTAAGAAAAGAGAAAATAAACTACAAATTGCCAGTTGTTGCATCAAAAGAAGAAGTAATTATAAAAAATACAAAAGAAATACCTTCTTTAGCGTTAGTTCCTAATGCTGCTGGGATAATGCTTGCTTCTTTCGTCATAAATGATATAATTAATAACATATAAATATATTAATAAATATTAAATTATTTATTTTATTATTGTATAAATATTAATAAAATGTTACAATTATTATTGTAATAATAGGAGTTGAATTTATGAAAAGGAAAAGTATATTATTTGCTTTGTTAGTTGTGGTATCTTTCGTTTTTACCATAAAAGTTAATGCTGCGAGTATAAGCTGTACACCAACTAGTGTTTATGTTGGAGATCAAGTGACTTGCACTATATCTGATGTTGGTGATGATGAACAGGTAACTGTTACAACAAGTTTAAGCCGTGTTTCTGGTAAAACCACGATAACTAAGGATGATGTTGATAATGGTGATAATAACATTGTATATAGTGCCAAATCAACCGGAACCTATAAAGTAATTGCTGAGACTAATAATTGGACGTCTGATCCAATTTCAATATCAGTAAGTGAAAAAACCACAACAACTACTACCACTACGACGAAAGCTAAATCAAGTAACGCTTATTTATCAAGTATAACGATTGATGGCAGTGAAATAAGTGATTTTTCAAAAAGCACATCTAAGTATTATGTAGAAGTAGAAAATGATGTTACTAAAATATCTATTTCTGCAACTGCTGAGGAATCTTCTTCTACCGTTGAAATAGATGGACCTACGTCTTTAGAAGTAGGAGAAAATGAGTATACGATAACGGTTACTGCTGAGGATGATACAACTAAGTATTATAAGGTTTATGTAACTAGAAATGATGAAGAAGAAGACACATCTTCTAGTACAAAAATAAAAAGTATTAAGATAAAGGGATATAGTTTGGATTTTAATAGTAGTTCTAAAACGTTTTACCTAACTATTGATAAAGATGATACTGAACTTGATATAACAGTTACCTTAAGTGATGAAAATTCTACTTATGAAATAGAGGGTAATGAAGACTTAGAAGATGGAAGTATAATTAAAATAATAGTAACCTCTGAAGATGGGGATACGGCAACTTATAGAATTATAATCCAAAAAAGTGATAATAATTACGTACCAATTATAGCGATAGCGACGATCTTGGTTATCATAATTGCAATAATAGTATTCATAATAATAAAAAAGAAAAAAAATAAAAACAAAACTAATAAGAATAATAAGGGTAAAAAGAAAGATTCTAAGAGTAATAATAAAAAAGTAAGTGTTGAGACTTATGATGAAGAAGATGACGAAAAAACGAAAAAAATGCCTCCTATTTCAAGTGATAATGACATTGCTGATACTGACGTTGTAAGTGATGATGACACTGATGATATAATTCACGTTGATAATGATGAAGAAGAGGCAACAAGAATCCTTTCTTATGCCGAAAAAGAAGAATTAAAAAGGCTAAAAGAAGAAAATGAATTAAAAAACAAATTAGATGAACGATTTGGAGATACGATGTTGTTTTCAAACGATGATGAATAATAAAAAGTAATGAACTATTTTGGTTCATTACTTTTTAATTTCTCAATGTTATCCATTGTTGTTTTGAGCATTTTTTCATATTTATTATTCTTTGGTTTATAATATTTTCTATTTTTTAATTCATCTGGTAAATATTGTTGTACGACGAAACCACCCGGATAATCATGTGGGTATTTATAACCAAATGCTTGTGCATTAATATGTGATGGTACTTTACCTATTTTACCTTCTTCTATATCTTTTAAAGCTAAATCTAAAGCTACGTGTCCACTGTTGGATTTAGGAGCTAAACAAAGGTCAATTACCATGTCGCCAAGAGGTATTCTAGCTTCGGGAAGTCCAAGTCTTTCACACGCGTTTATGCAGGCATCAACTTTTACTCCCATTAAAGGATTAGCAAGGCCTATATCTTCGTATGCAATAACGCTCATTCTTCGGTATATACTGTCTAAATCACCAGATGAAATAAGTCTTGCTAAGTAGTGTAAAGCAGCATTAACATCCGATCCTCTAATGGACTTTTGAAATGCAGATAAAACGTCATAATGACCAGTTTCATTTTCATCCATTGGATTTGATGCTTTACTATTTATACTTTTAATAGTATCTTCGGTAATTGTTTTATCAGAAGCATAATAGGATACTTCAAGTAAGTTAAGGGCAAATCTAAAATCTCCATTTGCACAAGTAGCAATTAAATTTAACGAATTATTATCTATTTTTATATTTGGTAAGGTTTTTGCAGCTCTTTTTAAACCTTGTATTATTTCTTCTTTTTTTAAAGGGTAAAGTTCGAATATTTGACATCTACTTCTTATTGCGGGATTTATTTTGTGATATGGATTGGCAGTTGTAAGACCAATTAAGGTAATTAAGCCATTTTCTAATAAAGGTAATAATAAGTCTTGTTTATCTTTGTTTAACCTATGTATTTCATCTACGATTAAAACGATGTTACCGTATATTTTTGTTTCTTCAAAAACTATTTCAAAATCTTTTTTATTATTAACAACCGCATTTAAAAAACGATATTTTATATTTAATTCTTGTGTTATAGCACTTGCAATAGAAGTTTTTCCAACACCTGGAGGACCATATAAAATTAATGAAAATAAACGTTTATTTTTAACTAAATTGGTAAGTATTTTTCCATTGCCAATCAAGTGTGTTTGTCCTATTACATCATCTAATTTACTTGGTCTAAGAGCACACGCTAAAGGCTCATTATTATTCATATTATCACGTTTTAATCCTTTCTTTATAAATTATATCATATATGTTGACAAATACCCATAAAAATAGTATTTTATATAGAAAAAGTGGTGATTATTATGGAATCTTTATTAAATTTACTTAAACATGATATTATTTTATATTTAATGAATTTGAATATTACTGAAGAACAAAAATTTAATATATTAAAAGTATATGATAAATATATGGATAAAAAACAAAACACATATATGAACTTAAAACATTCAGAATATGAAATAAAATTAAAAACATTATTAAAGGCAGATTATGAATCTTTTAAAAGGAAAATAGATATATTTATTAATTCTAAAGAAAATGCTTTTGAATATTTAAATTTTATAAAGAAAAATAAATATAATTTTAACATCAACGAACTTAGTTTTAATGATAAAAAACTTTATTACAAGATTTATAATAATTTGTTTGATGTCTATGAAGAATCATTAATGAATCATGATAGTAATTATTATGTTGTTTGTAATAATTTGCATTTACTAGCGATAAAATTAGGTTATAGTAATGATTTAAAAGATAATCAAAATGATAAACAAAACACATATAAAGATAACACTGACATGCCAACTGAATTAAAAAAAGCGATTGAAAATACCGAAAAATAATAAGTTTATTAGCTTGTTATTTTTCTTTATATTGTTATAATGGAATTGGTGATACTTATGAATGATTATATAAATGACTATATTAATTATGTATTTATAGAAAAAAAATTAAGTAATAATACTAAGGTGGCATATCAAAATGATTTATTAGAACTAAGTTCATATTTAAAAAATAAAGAAATTAATAAAATAACTTATGATGATGTTTGTTCTTACGTAGATTATTTATATGATAAAAATGAAAAGGATAAAACCATTGCAAGAAAAATTGTAAGTATCAGAACTTTTTTTAATTATTTAATGAAAGAAAAGAAAATAAAGGTTAACCCAAGTGAAAAGTTAGAATCTCCTAAACTTAAAAAAACACTTCCTAGCACGCTTAGTGTAGATGAGGTTGATAAATTATTAACCATGAAGCCAACTAATGCAAAAGAATGGCGCAACAAAGCAATGATAGAGTTAATGTATGCTTCAGGGCTTAGAGTAAGTGAACTAGTTAATTTAGAGTTAAATGATATAAATTTAAAAGATAATTATGTTCGTGTTTATGGAAAGGGTAAAAAAGAAAGAATTATACCTATGCCTGATAGTACAACTACTTTACTTGAGAAGTACATAAACATATATCGCTCATCTTTATTAAAAGGATATTTAACTGATAAGTTATTTTTAAGTAGCTATGGTAAGGGTATAACAAGACAGGGTTTTTTTAAAATACTTAAAAACGAAGCTTCTAAAGTTGGTATTAAAAAGGAGTTTTCACCACACACTTTAAGACATTCTTTTGCAACACACATGCTCGAAGCTGGAGCGGATTTAAGATCAATAGGCGAGTTATTAGGACATGAAAACATTAAGACAACACAAATATATACTCATTTATCTGATGCTAAAAAAAGAAAAGATTATGATGCTTTTTTTCCAAGAAATAAAAAATTATAATTTTGTCCCCAGTTAGCGAAAACTTGACGGGTAGGGGGAATTATGCTACAATAACTCACATTTAAGTTGATGTGAGGGGAGAATTATGAACAAAAAGAAAAAAATTTTAATAAGAGGAGCCACTTTGGTTTTAGCAGGAACAATGTTTGGTACAATGCTTACTGGTTGTGGCAATAAACAGTTAATTGATTTTAATAAATCATTTAATGTTGTAATTGAAACAAATCAAGATAACGTATCAGTAGTTGGCATTAGTCAGTATTCAGATTATATTGGAACGCAAGTTCAATTTGTAACGGAAGATAATTTAAGGGTATTAACCAGCACTCATCAAACCGAATTATTAAAAGTGGATAGTGAGAATGCGGCATTAAGTTATGCCACCGCTTTAGCTGGTGATAATATTGAGAAGGTAAATGATTATAATGAAATGCAAGGGGTGTCTATAGACACTTCAGCAGATGCTTGGAATAAAGATTTACTTGATCTCAATTTTACATATGATAAAGCTATTATTCTTTCTGGAGATAATGCCGTAATAACTAATATTAGTACGTGGACAGACTATGCAGATGATGATAAAATCCAACTTAAACTAAGCGATGGTTCTTGTATTTTAACTAATGCAGATAAAATTAAACTAATAAATGACGATGATGCTAAAGAAGATAGTTTAAAAAATTATGCTATATCATTGGTTGGTGATGAAGAAAACGTCATTTATTATGATGCTGCTTCGGTTAAATATAATTCTAAATAATTATTATTAAAAAAGCATATAAATTAACTAGGAGGTAAATAATGCCAAATAGTACTCTATATGCTTTTATTTTATCTTTTTTAGCAGGTTTATCAACTTTAATTGGTGCTTTAATAATATTTTTTGATAAACATAAAAATAATAAAATAGTAATCGTTAGTTTATCTTTTGCAGCTGGTGTTATGATATGTGTTTCTTTAACGGATTTACTTCCTAATTCTTTTAATATGATTTTAAAGGATGTTAGAATATTTCCAAGACTTATATTAACGCTTATCTTTTTAGTTATGGGAATAATTATATCAATGTTAATTGATAAGTATTTACCGTCAAATTATGAAAAAAATGATAATAAAGGTTTATATAAAATAGGAATAATAAGTATGGTTGCAATAATCCTTCATAACATACCTGAGGGTATTGCAACGTTTATAACGTCTTCTAATAACTTGAAATTAGGTATTACGTTATCTTTAGCGATTGCACTTCATAATATTCCAGAGGGAATTTCAATTGCGGTGCCTATTTATCACTCAACTAATAGTAAATTTAAAGCAATAATATATCCATTAATATCTGGTATGAGTGAAGTTATAGGAAGTATTTTAGCATATTTATTTTTAGCACCTTTTATTAATAGTCATATAATGGCTGCTTTATATGCTATAATAGCAGGTATTATGATTCATATTTCAGTTTATGAACTAATACCTGGTGCTTATAAAGAAAGTACTTTAAAGGGAGTTTTAAAATACTTTTTAATTGGTTTTGCATTAATGATAATAAGTCACATACTTACGGGATAAATGTTAGATGTATGATATAATATGAGTTATAATTCTATTATTCAAGTAATTAAAAGAAAATTTGATATATCAAAATAATTTTAAAAAAACTTATAAAAGAGGTATTATTATGAACTATGAATTATTAAATAAAATAATAGATTATTTAGAACAAAATTTAACAGATAATATAGATGTTAAAAAGCTAGCAAAAAGTTTAGGCTTAAACGATTTTATAATGCAAAGAGTATTTAGTATTGTAACTAATATTACAATAGCTGAGTACGTAAGAAAAAGAAGATTATCACTTGCATTTGAAGAAATAAAACAAACTAATAATAAAATAATTGACGTTGCACTTAAATATGGATATGAATCAAGTATTTCTTTTACAAGAAGTTTTAAAAATGAATTTGGAATTACTCCTAGTAAACTAAAAAAAGAAAAAGATAACAAATATAAAATCTTTCCAAGAATAAAGTTTGGAAGTCAGTTTAATAATAAAAAAATAATTAATTACGTAATTAAAAAAATAAATGGTTTTACCATTTATGGAAAAAAGGTTAGTGCTAAGACATTTGATGATTTACATTATAAAATAAGAAAACTTTATAGAGAAATAAAACTTAATGGTACGTATGAACTTTTTAATAAAAATGGTAGATATGCTTTAACTTATGATAATAATAATGTTCATACTTACTTAGTAGGTAGCAATTTAAAAAATAAGAACTTAGATACTTATTACGTAAAAAAAGGAGAGTATGCTATTTTTGAAGTTGGAAATAAAACACAAAAAGACATTATAAAAACAATTGAATTCATAAATGAGATATGGTATTATTCTTCTAAGTTAAATGTTAAAGATGAACCTTATATAGAATATTATACAAAAGAAAATTGCTATATATATGTCCCGCTTGATAGAAAGAAATATAAATGATATAATAAATACCATAAAAAACATTTTTGTTGGGGGTATTTATGATTAATAAATTTATAGTCATTAAAGATAAAGTTATTGTTTTTGATGAATATTCAAACACTAAAACATTAGATTATATTGATAATATTCTTGAAATATTAAAACAGGAAAACAATATAGAAATTATAGAAAAAGTAAAAGATGATACAGAATGGACAATAGAAAAATTAAATGACGAGTGCTCACATAATAAAGCAGGGTGTTTTTCCCCTCTTATTGCAGAAGCTGTAGGATTAGGAGCTGGTTATATTCTTTTAAATATAGCAGGATTAAATGAAATTAAAGATATCATATTTGGTCAAATGAGTATTAGTTCTTTTACAGTTCTTTCTGCTGGAACATTTCTAACACCGTTTTTAACAGGATTTTCTCTACAAAATCTATCTGATAGAAAAAAAGATGAAAGAAGATTAAATGCATTAAAAACAATGAAGATTTTTGTTGATGATAAATTAGATGTAGAAAAAGAAAAACTAAAAGAATTAAAAAAACATAATAGTAGTTATCATAAAAATTCTACCTTTAAAGATGGAGAAGAAGTTATTATAGAACCAGATTATGATTTTTATATGAATTTTGATCATCAAAGAAAACTATATTATAACACTGTATATAATGAAAAAAAATATAAAAAATATCTTCAAAAAGGCAATTTAGAAAACAAATTACCTTACTATACTGATGATGATATAGATAAAGTTAAAAAAATATTAAAAAGAAACAAAACTGATATGTAAAATGTTTCTTTTTTTATTTTAACTAGTATTAAAATTATATTGGTGGTATAAGTGATTAAACGTTATTTTAAATTATGTAAAGAAACAAGACGGTGGCTTTACTTATTTTTGTTTGTTTTATTAATACTTGGCATATTAGATCTTATAATCCCAATTTTTGCATCAAAAATAATTGATTATTTAACGGATAAAAACTTAAATCTTTTTATCAAAACATTAATTATTTTATTTGCATTATATATTGTGACAAATGCTTTTTCTTACTTTGCATGCAGACTTTATTCTGTATATTTTAGAGAAAGTTTTAAAAATATACATAAAAAAATTATTAATAGGATATACGATTATAACGATAATGAATTGATTAAATTACCAAAAGGTAAGATATTATCAACGGTTAACATTGACTCTATTAACATAGCGGAAATGGCTGATTATATATTTGACGTTTTATATAATTTTATCTTGATAATTTCTATGTTACTAGTGTTTATCAAAACTAATATTGTTTTAGGGATTATTCTTTTTCTTGTGACGATAATATACGCATCTTTAGCGTTTTACTTGACAAAAAAATCAAGTTACTACATGAAAGGACAAAGATTTTATCAAGATAAACTTACTAATTTACTAAGTCAGACACTAAACGGATTAAAAGAAGTTAAAACACTTAACTTAAAACAAAACTTAAACGTAAAATATGATGGTATGAGAAGAGGTTGGGCAAAAAAATACATGTTAAAAAGAAAGTATTATATAGCTTACTCTGTTATCTTAAAATACATAAGATACATATCAAAGATATTGTTATACGTAATATCTGGTGTACTTATATTTAATAGTAAAATAACAATTGGAACCATAATATTATTAATTACTTACTTTGAAAATATATTTACGTATTTAACTGAACTTGTAAGTGATGTTGGAACTATTAGAAACTACAATATTTCATTAGAAAGAGTCCTAGAACTTTTAAATAGTAATATTAATAACGATACATATGGAAACGTAGATAATGATTGTATTAATGGTGTGGTTACTTTTAAAAACGTGTCATTTTCTTATAAAGATATTGCTACTATAAAAAACGTTAGTTTTACCTCAATACCAAATAAAATAACCGTAATAGTGGGTAAAACAGGTAGTGGAAAAACAACCATTTTTAACATCTTGTTAAGGCTTTATAAACCTGATAAGGGTAACATATTAATTGATGATATAAACATAAAAGAATATACAAAACAAGTTTATTATAACAACGTATCGGTTGTTAATCAGGAGAGTTTTTTGTTTGACATGAGTATTAAAGATAATTTATCTATGGTAGATAAAGACATAAATAAACAAATTGAAGTTTGTAAAAGGGTAGGTATTCATGATTTGATAACTAAATTACCAAAAGGATATAACACCATTTTAAGCGAAAATGCGGGCAATTTATCTGGTGGTCAAAAAAGACTACTATCTTTAGCCAAAACTCTTTTAACAGGTGCAGAAATACTTTTATTTGATGAGATAACATCATCACTAGATCCAAAAACTACAAAGGATATAATAAACGTATTAAAAGATTTAAAAAAAGATCATACGATAATTGTAATTACCCATAAAGAAGAAATTATGAAAATAGCTGATGAGCTTATTATATTAAATAAAGGAAGAATAGTAGAAAAAGGAACATATAAAAATTTGATAAATAACGTTAACCTTAAAAATTTAATCGGAAAGGGAAGATAAGTAATGAAATTGGTTTATGAAAGAATAAATGAAAACAACATAAATTTAGCTACTAAAGTTCAATACGAAATATTTCCTAATTCTAGTGCTTATATAAAATATCTAAAACAAGTAAAAAGTAATAAAAAGATACCAGTAGATTATTTAGTATACCATGAACTAAATCCTATTGGAGTAATAGGATTATATGAGCAAGAAAATGATGATGAGGGTATTTGGCTTAGCTATTTTGGATTATTAAAAAAATATAGAAAAATGGGTTATGGAAAAAAGATGCTTGATGATATCATAGAGCTTGCTAAAACTTATGATAAAAAATACTTAAGACTATATACATATGAAGTATGGAATAGTGAAGCACAAAGTTTTTATAAAAAAAACATGCAACTTGAAGAATATTATGTAAATAAAAATGATAATCAAATTAATATATTAAAAGGAAAGCCAAAAGTGTTTAGTTATAGTTTAACTGGTAATAAAATAAAAGCATGGAATAATAAGTATATTGGCCTTGATCAAGACGATGAAGACCATCTTAAAAGTATTGAACTAATGATTAAAGATAATATAATAAGTAAAACTTCAAATATAAAATAGCTAACCATTTTAGCTATTTTTATTATATAATGTAGTTGGTGATGTGTGTGATTTTAAAAAGTATAATACAAGTATATAAAGATAATACATATCTTTTAATTACTACTATAATATCTTTGTTAATAATAGTAATAGGTTATTTTCTATATAATAAATTTAGGGGTTTTATGGGAGAGTTTTGGTTAAAAAAAGAACTTAATAAGTTGCCAAAAAAAGAATATTTAGTTTTAGATAATATCATGATAATGAATAAAGATGTAACTTACCAAATAGATCATATAGTTATATCAAGGTATGGTATATTTGTAATCGAGATGAAGAACTACTTTGGATATATTTATGGAAACGAATATAAAAAGTATTGGTATCAATATTTTAAAGGTTATAAAAGAATGTTTTATAATCCAATTTATCAAAATTATGGACACGTAAAAGCTTTAGCTAACACGCTAAATTTAAATGAAGATATCTTCATACCAGTAGTGTGTTTTTCTAATCAAGTGAAGCTTAAAATAAATATAAAGAAAAACATTATAACCGTACTTGACGATATTAAAAACGTAATTAAAACTTATCAAACTATAATTATAAAAGAAGATATATATAAAATAAGAGAGAATATATTAAAATTGAATATTATCGATAGGAAAATAAGAAGAAAACACGTGCATAGCATAAAAAGTAAACTTAATGAATAATTACATTAAAATAAATAATGAGTAACACATAAATACGTTAAATTGAATTATAGCGATATCTATGCTATAATTTAGTAAAGAAATAGGGAGGTAACATGAAAAAATTTCAAGATAAATTAGAAAAATTAAATCTAGCTTATAACTCTTTAAAAGAAATGATAGAGTTTGGAAATACTGCCAATATATCATTGGAAAAGCTTAATGAAGCATTAAGAGATTCAATTATAAAAAAATTTGAGTATACTTTTGAACTTTCATGGAAAACCATAAAAGCTTATTTAGAAGAAGAAGGTTATGAAGAAATAACGTCTCCAAAAAAAGTTTTAAAACAAGCCTTTGAATCAAACATTATAATTGATGAAGAAGTCTGGTCTAACATGTTAGAAGCAAGGAATTCAACTAGCCATACATATGATGAAAAAAAAGCAATTTATTATGAGGATGTAATAAAAAATCAATATATTAAAAAATTGGATGAGCTAATAAAAAAATTGAATGAGGTAAAATAAAATGTATGGTATTAGGGAAAATTTATATAATGATATAATATCTGTTATAAAAAACTTTGGTGTTAAAAAAGCAATTATTTTTGGAAGTAGGGCAAGAGGAGACTATAAAAATAACTCTGACATAGACTTAGCTTTTATTTTTAATAATAACAATAAAGATAATTTTATTAAAATGCAGGCTAAACTAGAAGAGCTAAACACTTTATATAAATTTGATGTTATTGATTTTAACACTTTAAAAGATGATGGATTCAAAGAAGAAATATTAAAAGACGGTATCGTAATTTTCGATAATAAATAGCTAACCATTTTAGCTATTTTTATTATATAATGTTATTGGTGATATAAATGAAGTTAAGAAATTTTTTTGGACATTTAAATACGGTTAATAAACATAGGTTTTTGGTGTTTAAACTATCTATTAAAGCTGGTATACCTTTAAGGGGATTTTTGCATGATTTATCAAAGTATAGTCCGCAAGAATTTTTTGAAGGAGTAAAATATTTTGATGGCAAGGTAAGCCCAATTAAAATATGTAAGAAAGAAAATGGATACTCTAAAGCTTGGCTTCATCACAAAGGAAGAAATAAACATCATTTTGAATATTGGTATGATTTTAACACTCCTGATAAAACACCTGTTATTCCTTATAAATACACGGTAGAATTAATATGTGATAACATTGCAGCATCGTTAACTTATCTTGGTAAAAACTGGAAGCCTGATTCACAACTTAATTAT
>CAYSJY010000030.1:0-14130 GCA_964431705.1 uncultured Muribaculaceae bacterium
AACATTCAAAACTAACAAATTTTAATTTTTTTTAAATTTTATTACTCATTACTTTTTCTGTTAATTTTTAGTCTTTTTATTTATTTCATCTAAGCCACCGGTAATACTATAACAATGATAGCCTAAAGCATTTAAAATCATTGCACAAGATAAACTTATCTTTCCAGAGTCACATAACAAATAATACTCATCGTTTTTATTTAAATATTTATCTGGGTTTCTTAATAAAACAAACTTTGGAATATTTTTAAAACCCAAGTTATATTCATTAAATTCTTTAGCTATTCTTATATCTATTATATTTGATTTATTTACTATATCATAATAATTAACTTGCATACCAATCACCATATTATAATATGAAAAAAAACACTTACTTAAAAGTGTTTTTTACTCAAAGAACTCATCAAAGAAATCATCACCATTTTCATCTTCTTTTTCATTCATAATTTTATTAATTTCTGATTCGTTTTTATAAACCTTAGAAGAATTATCCTCGTTATTCGTGTTTTCATCACCGTTATTTTCTACGCTACCATTATTGTTTTTATCAATTACTTCATCATCAATGGATAAATCCTCAATCATGTCATCTAATATATCATCACTTGACATATTGTTGTTTTCAACCAGTTGCTTACTTGAGTTTTGAAAAGAATTAAAGTCAATGTTATTTAATGGCATTATAACACTTGAAGAGGAAACAGGTTTATCTTCACTGTTACCCAAAGGGGCATTAATTTCTTCAACCGTTTTCTTCTTGGATGCCAACTCTTCGTTTTCTAAAGCTATCTTTTCCTTTTCTTCTTCAGCTTCTAACTCTTTTATTCTATCGTCAATCTTTTTCATCATAGCATCAATGTCTAGATCATCTAGGTTTGAAGGAATTGTGTTCGCAGATGATGAGTTATATGCATCTAAAGGATTTACTTTATTTTCAAACGAATTTAATGGGTTAGAAAAAGGATTTTGATTTGGTACAAAAGGATTACCAACACCAGAACCTGATTGGTTTTCTAATCCGAATGGATTATTTGAGTTAAATAACTCATTTCTTTTTTCTTCCTTTTTCTTTTTAACAAACTCTCTTATATCAAATAACTTAATTGGTTGTTGATCATGAGTTGGTAAAGTTGCCTTTGGAATATCTGTATTATTTTTACCATGACCAAAATCAGTATTATAAAACGGTAAAAACTTAGTTCTTAAAGGTGGAAGACGGTGCTTAAGTAAAAGTATTTCATCTTGTTTAAACCTTTGAAGTTCAGTAACCGTAATTAAAGGTCTTGTTTCTTCTTTTTTATCCTTACCTACTTTTACTATCTTATCTCCACATAACTTACTTATTTCTTCTAATGCTGATAACTCACCAGTAAGTAAATAAAGCAAGTTACCGCAGTTACCACGAATCGTTTCGGCATCTTCTTTTCCATATACTTGAACAAGTTGGGCAAAGTTTTGAATAATCATCGTCATTCTTATTTGTCTTGAACGAGCCGCCGTAATCATCGTTGTAATATCCTTAAACTTAGGCATGTTAGCAAACTCATCAAGTAAGAAATTCGTTCTAACTGGAAGTTTACCACCGGAGTTTTGTGCTACTGCTATTAGTGATTCATAACATTGTTTTACAAAGATTGTTGCCAAAGCATGATAAGTTGTTTTTTCATCTTGAATAATCATGAAAACAGCCGTTTTTTCCTTACCAATCATTTCCATGTCAAAATCACTTCTAGATAACATCTCAGATAGGTTTTGAGTAACCGCAAAAACCTTTATTTTCTGTTTTAACACCGAATCAATTGAATTTTTAGTATCTTGTGGTGCATTAATGGTACCCAAAGCATTTATTGCAGCGGGAGAAGCTGGATCTTTCATTTTAAAATATTCTTTAAGATAAGTTGATGCACCAATTTTTTCATCTCCAACCGTCATCATTAAGTTAACCGTTGAAATACTTATCTCATCTTCAGAAGCATCCTCAAACATTCCAAGTGATAAACCAGTTAAGTAATCCGCAGCAGAATTAGTCCAGAATGGGTCATCAGCTTTTTCATCTGATGCAATGTTAATTGCCATGTCATTTAAAAGCTCATTTGCCTTATCCTTGTTACCTTCTTTATAATACTTATAAGGAAGCGTATAAGGATTCCAACAACTACCATTTTTAGGATCACGGAAGTTAACAATAATTACGTTATAACCAAGTTCTTTTAATAACTCCCCGTTTTTTTCATATATCTCACCTTTAGGATCCGATATTACCATTGACTCCCCTTTTTTAGCTAAAAGATTAACTAATGGATTTATTATCATGGTTGTTTTACCAGATCCGGTTGCACCAACAACTAAAGAGTGGGACTCCCCATTATCTACGTAAACCAAGTTTTTCTTCTTATCATAAACAAGTGGAAATCCTGCTGCTGTTGCTTCTTTTGCAGTTAACTCAACAGGCTCAACATCCCTAAATTTTTTATACTCACTTTCTTTCGCAAAACGACCAAAACCATCTTCTTTTTTACCCTCAACAAAACCAAAACCTTTTTCCATTGTAAAAAACCTACTCGATACACTTGCCGTTAAGACTACTACCGCAATTATCCAAAAAAGAATCGTATAACCTAAATATGGAGGAAAAAAAGCTGGAATAAAATTAAATGTCCAACCAATACTTTGAACCGTTGCATTAACTCCCTCATCAGTTACATGATAAAAATTTATAACTAACAAAGCCACGATCACAAGCAAGAGTATGCACACCCATATATAAGCTACAACATCTTTATGTTCTGCTCTAAACTTTAGCTTCATATAAAAGCCTCCCTAATAAATCTATCCATATAGAAATATTATATCAAATATTGATAATATTTGATATAATTTTTTCTTAATAATCTAATTTATTTTTTTTATGTTTCCTATACAATATAAACAATATTATAACAATACAAATCAAAATAGATGCAATAACACACACCGTTATAATAAGATTTTTGTTCTTTTGTTCTTCAAGCTGCTTTTCATACTCTTCTTTAGCTTCCTCAAGTGATGCTTTACTAATCTTTAAATAAAAATCTTTATCCTCAGCAGAATTTTCATCATAACGCCAAATATAAGTATTACCATCTTGCTCATCAGCGTTTTGTTCGGCCGAAAAAGGCAAAATAATTTTATATTCAACATCATCAAGTGCTGGCCAATCACTACAATCAGAACAATAAGCAATGTGATTAGTTGCGTTAGTTATTATGTAATACTCATCAGTTTCCGTACAATCCATATACTTATAAACATATTGATTAAAAGCTGAATTTCCAAAATAATCACATATATCATCATAAGTTTTATAAACTCTTGCACCAGATAATTCATCATCTAAAACATAATCATAACTATAATTTTTATAATTTAATACAGCTTGATAATTACTAAGTATAGAATCAATCATCTCTTCTTTAGAATATGCATCTGATTCAAAAACTTTTGTACTTGCTAAAACAGATACACTCTCTTCTACCGTACCGTCATAATTTACGGTTATTTCACCTTTAATTGTACAACCAGATAGTAAAAACATAGTCGCTATTATCAAACCTATAACTTTTAATTTTTTCATAAGTATCACTCCTAATAATTAATTCTATTATTTTTATATTTTTTATATAATATAAATCCAATTAGAACAAGAACAAACACTATTACTAATCCCGCTATTATTAAAACTAACGTAGAATTATTATTTACTATATCACTTAAAGTTACAGTTTCTTCGGCTACTATCTCTATTTTTGTATCAGAATTAGAATCAAAATTCCAAGTGTAACTGTTATCATTAATATAAGTAGCATTTGAACTTAATGGTGTTTTTTGAAAGTTAACCGTAAGTGTTGCACTATCTATACTTGGAGGTTCCATACAGTCATCACCGCATATAAAATAACTAACATTACCCTCTATTTCATATTTACCATCATTATTAGTACACGATATATCACTTGAAGAAGTCCTAATAAATAATGAATTATTAAAATACGTACATATATTACTGAATTCTTTGGTTAAAGTAATGGTAACTAAAGAATCAGTTGTTGAATAAGTATACGAATATCCTTCTTCATCTAAGGTATCTTTATATAATGATAATAAATTACTTACATATTCTGAAGGTGATTGATCATCAAGATAAACATTACTAACATATTCACTTATTTCAACGGTTTCTAAAACGCTACCATCACTATTAACAGTACTTATTATCGAAGCACTACACCCCGTTAATAATAAACACACCAATAACAAAAACACTTTTTTCATTATGTTCCTCCATCTTTTATTATGTCATATAATCACATGGATTTTGTCTTGTTCCATTTACTATAACTTCAACGTGTAAATGTGGTCCACTTGAGTTACCTGTGTTTCCAGATTTTCCAATAACTTGTCCTTTTGCGACTTGATCTCCTACTTCAACTAATCTTTCACTTAAGTGAGCGTACATGGTAACTGTTCCATCATCATGCTCAATTTCAATGTACCTACCGTAACTAAAATAGCCTCCGTTACAATACCTACCGTTGGAACAATCTCCTGTTGTAATATCTTCTGAAGTAATAACCGTACCTCCGTCAGCTGCCAAAACATCAGTACCAACGCTAACTGAAAGATCAGTTCCACCATGAGAACTACCATTAGAATAATTTGGATAATCACTACAAGTAGAAGTTACGTTTTCTATTGGCCAACTTAACTGTCCGGTTGAAACACCAGCAGCGGCTGTATATTTAAACTCCTCAGACTTAGGTCCATAAATTGCAAACCAAGAGTGAGTTACACCATCTTCATCAACAAGCCAATTTTCATCGATAAAATCATATATGTCATAAACCTCACTAGTAGATCTTTCTTGACTTATTGGGTCAGCCACTTTTACCGCACCTTCTTCGGTTACAGCACGAATTACAATCCAGTGGCCACCGTTAGTAAACGGACTTGATGACTGAACGTTAGCAACCACTAATCCACCGTTTTCAAGTGCTTCTATTACTTCATCTGCACCTTCTTTAGTTACTGGTATTTCCTCTACAGTAAAATCAGAATGATTATTTGCTATATTAGTAAACAAACTATTATTAGTTCCAGAACCTACCGCACAACTACCGGATGATGTTGCCTCATCATTAGCATCTAATGGATCAAACGAACTTTCAGTATCAGATAAAGTTGCTATTACCATTGCGTAAGCAGTAACTCCACAACCTGATGTACATATCGTGTTACTACCCTCACCAGAACATCCCTGGGTGAAATCAGTAGCACCACAGAAAGCTACATCAGGATAATCCGTTTGATAGTAAAATACAAAATCACTATCAGATATTCCCCCTGAAACATCATCACCACAAAGTTCAGTTGATACACCAACGTATGCAGAAGTATACTCACCTTCTTGCTCGGCAATTACATAGTCAGTGTAAAAGTATCCAAGAATTGCAATAAAATCTCCATCGATATCCCCCATGTCTTGTTGTGACATACAACTACCGATACTACAACTAGCCATATAACTTCCTCTTGGTACTCCATTAGAATCAAGAACGTAATAATCTTGAGTCTCTTCCCAAGCTTGATCTAAAACACTCTTAACCTCATCACTTGCCGCTGCATGATTGGAATGATGCTTACATTTATCAGTTCCATCATCATTTAGGCAATCACCAGAATTATTATATCCATAATTTTCCTGTACATCCTCACAGCCATTTAGATAATCACAATAATCTTGATCCGCAGTGGACCAACGCATCTTTATTACGTAAACACCCTCCGATGTTTGCTCAGGTGTTCTTCTAGATAACGTGTAACTTTTAGCCGCAACCATCTGTGCCTTTACTACCTCAATATTATCAGAGGTAATACTTCCATTTATCTCTTCATACACAACACCTTTAACATATTCTTCCAAAGTTAAAGTTGCATATGTCCCGCATGAAGTTGTACTTCCGCATCCAGCTTCAAGTAATTCAATTACAACATTACCTTGCATCATAGAAGAGTAAACCTCATCATCAACGGTTACTTGTCCAACCGACTCATAACTTGCACTAGTTATACATATTTCAAAGAAATACCCTTCAAAATCCTCTCTTATCGCTAGCAAATTATTTACTATTGCATCCGCTAATTCATCCTCATCAGAACAACCATCAAACATCTCTTTATAACCTTTATCACTACTGAAATAAGTTTCTTTCAAATAACTAATAAGTGCATCTTGCCCATCCTCTGACTCCCTAAGAAGCTCTTTAAACTTTTTTCTATACTTCCATTTTCTAAATAATTCTAAATACGGATCATCCTCGTTTAAATCTTCTTCATCATCCTCTAAATCCTCCGTATCATCATCAGTGGAATCACTTGAGGTATCCTCTTCTTCCTCTTCATCTTCTTGCTCCTCGTTAGTATTTCCCTTTAATGAGTTAACGTTACCATCATGCAACTCTTCTATGTATGGAAAAACAACAGCCGCCATTGCAAGAGCTGGATCACCATCTGGGTAATCCTCATACGTACTCGATAATTTATCAAGTGTTTTTTGATCAACTTCCGAGTATTTACTTAAGTTTTCTTCATCGTTTACATCCCCACCTAATCCAGGAGAACCAGAAGCAAACATAGTAGGTATTAATATTATCAAAAAGAAAATAAGTATTAATCCCGCAATTACTGCAAGGGTTATCCAACCTGCAGGTGTTGAAAAAAACGAAACCACAGCCTTTGCAGTATTTACGGCCTTTTTAGCAGTATCAGCCGCTTTTTTAGCTTTGCTAGCAGCTTGTTCTACCTTGCTATTATTTGAAAAATTTCCAACCTTTTTCTTTAGTTTATCTCCAAGTACTCCCTTACCATTAGCATTTCCACCGGGTTTGTTAGGCTTTTTTTCACCTGGTTTTTTTTGATTTTTATTATCTTTGTTATATTTTTTCTTACTATCATCTTCCTTAGGTGCGTTATTGTTATATTTTTTCTTACTATCATCTTCTTTAGGTGCTTTATTATTAGGGGATTGATTTTCATTTTTATTTTTATTATTTTTATTTTCTTCGTCTTCTTTATCATCAGGTACTTCATTTTTTTGTTTTTCACCTAACGATTCTCCTGATGGTGAAGACTCAGCACCAGTTTCATCTGGTAACGATGAAGAATCATCATTAGAAGAACTAGAAGCAGGTGCATCTGTTGAAGCATCATTAGATGTTTTACTACTTCCTGATGAAGGTGCACTATCAACTGCGCTAGAAGAATCACCACCTCCCACATTATCACTTGAAGACGATGGAAAAGAAGAATCACCTAACTCATTTGGAGCATCACTACTATCATTAATTTGTAAATCAACGTTTTCCAAAACAATTCTAGTAGGATTTTCTTTTGCTTTATTTTTATCATCCATATAATTCACCACACTGACACTATCTTATATAAATAAATTATAACATATCATAAAAAAAAATAAAAGAACAACGAAGTGCTCTTTTATTATAATTTAGAACCATCACCAAACGAATCTAGTTCAGCATCGGTTACGTAAACATCTATTCTCATTCTTCTGCTACCACAAACAAACAAAGCTTCTCCTTGACCATATCTTTTAATGCTTTCTTTTTCTTGATCATTTAAATCAATTAACATAGCTAAATCCTCAGTAGCTTGTTTTTTAAGTCCCATAACAAGATAATATGATGCGTTGTCAAATATTGCTTTACCTTGAGTTATAACAGCAGGATCCGCAAAATCACTAGGTTGTTGCGTAATTATTAAAGTACCACTGTTATACTTTCTTGCACGTCTTTGAATTTGTGCCAAGAAGTCTGCTCCTATATTATTCTTGCTATTAAGAAGCATATGTGCCTCATCTACCATCATAACCGTATTCATAGAACTGTCTAAACAATGACTCCATGCATACTTTAATATGTTAAAGAAAAGTGCGTTTCTTATGTTTTCATCAGCGTTCATTAAATCTCTTATATTAAAGACAATAAACTTAGACTGTGGATGAATTGTTGTATGACCATCAAAATAAAATTTTAATTCCTTAACTAAAGGTCTAATCTTAAGTTCTAGTTTCTCTAAAATATCTCTTTCATGTGTCATCTGATCTCCATAAGCCTCTAACTTTCTTACCAATGTTTCATAAAGATCAGAAAACGTTGGATACTGTTGTGAAGATAAATGAGAGAAATCCGATTGGAACGAAATTCCAAATCTTTGATAAGTTAGTTGTGCCATTTCGGAAAACATCGTTAAAACATCCTCAGTAATATTAGGGTCATAATACTTCATAAAAGCTTTTAAAAACTGAAGTGTTTTAGTTAATACGGTATATCCTAAACCTTCTTTTAACTCTTCTTCATCGGCTTCTAAAATAACTTCTAACGGATTAATCATACCAAATTCTCCGCCTTTACCAAGATCTATAAAATCTCCTCTCATTCTAGATGCCATTTCTTCTAACTCACCTTCAGGATCTATACAAACAACTTTATACTCATTTCTTATGTAAGTTCTTAAAAGAAGCTTCGCAGCCGTTGATTTACCAGAACCAGAAGTACCTAAAATAATCATGTTAGCATTATTTCTGTTAAACTCATTTCTTATTTGATACAAGAACTGATTAAATAACACAACTCCTCCAGAAAAATCAGTACCAAGTAAGCATGATGCTCCAGGATCTTTTAAACTATCAAATATAAACGGATACATAGCCGCGATAGTAGGTGTAGTTATTGGAGTTCCTATTTGATCTTCAATTCTTTGTTTTGGATAAATAGGTAAAATTGACTTTAATACTTGTTTTTGCTCAAACATCAAAGGAATAGCCCTTAATTCCATGGATAATAAATAGTTTTTAACTTGAACTTTCTTAGTTTCTAACTCTTCTTTATTATTAGCAGTAATTACAATATGCATTTGAAAATCAAATATCTTAGATTGATTAGTTACAATCATTTGAATAAAATCATTTAATGAATCATAATCCTGTCTTAATTGTTCTTGAGCGGTTTTATCTCTTTCTTTTTCATAATTTTCTTTTAATTCTGCAAGTTGTTTATTAAGCATCTTAGACATAATACTAAAAGGTAAAGGAATGTGTTTTATTACTACTTTAATACCATTATTAGTAGCCAAATCAGATAAAAATCCAGGAGATATCCATCTTGGATATGACACAACGGTTAATATCGTACACCATTTATCACTAATAACAAAATCAGATGGATTAAAACTTAACCCTTTAGGTGCAAGTTCTTTTTTTATGTTAATATTTGCCATTATGCCATCACCGTCCCAAATTCATAAGTAGTCCCACTATTTAAGAAATTATCTAAAATACTTCTTAAATCATCATTACTAGCCTGACTAGACGTTAAACCAGCCGATGCAAGACCATTAATCATAAGCCTTATCTTCTTTTGAACTATCTCTATGTTCTTTTCCTTAAACAAGAAGTAAAACTCAACGTCTGAAACATTATCATTAAACTCACTTGCTTTATTTAAATCCTCATTAATTAACTTTCTTATAACTGGATCACGAGCTTCATTATACTGCATTTGAAGTTGTGCAATATAAACAGATATATCAACTGGTCTATCAGCAATAACAAGCCAAAACTCAAAATCAATGGTGTTATAAAAATCCTTAAGTCTATCTATTACGTTAAACTGTTCATTCTCCTCCATTATAAATATGTTTTTAGGAGAAACTTTAACACCTGCTACTTTGTACCCATTATCAAGTTCTATCATGTTATTAACAATTGTTTTAACAGGTACAAAACTCTCAGAACTTGAACCATTAGTCTTTGAACTCATCTTTACAACACCATCCTTTCCATTTAAACTCTTGACCTTCACCTATGTAAAACCTATATGCATTCTGTAATATACAAAGTATATTATGATAATTAGGCACTGGTATTACCAAGAAAGCACATACGAGTATTGGTAATAATATAAGTATCGTAAGTGCAAGTGTATCAGGCCTAAAGATTAAAAACAATATTATCGTTACCGAAGCACCAGCGATTGCTATGTATAAATCAACAGGCCTAAAAACATTAAAGATCAACTGTCCTCTTTTAGAGTTAGCTGCAATTAAATATTGATTCATATTTTATCCCCTTTCTAATTATCATTCTTTACTGGTTCTAATTTTTTTAACTCTTCATCCAATTTCTTTTTAGCTTTATCAGATGCTTTGCTCGTTTTAGTTTGCAACTCATTAATAATTTCATCAATTTTTATGAAATCATCTTTTGGCGATAATTCCGCACCATTAACCTTTACTTTAAATGGATTTATCATAACTGGGTTTCCATTATTATCTTTCTTAACTGTACCATCTTCGTTATAATCAACAACAGATGTATTTTTAAAACGATCTTCAGCTTGTTGAACTTCAGCTTGATATGCTCTCATTACACCTTCTGAATTCTTTAAATTATCTTTCATTTGAGTAATTCCATATTGATTTTCAGCAGTTGTAATTATTGCAGTAGCTGCATTATAAGTTTTTTTCATACCCTTTAATGTAGTTTGTTCAGTAGCTAAATCAATATTTGCTTGTTTTTCTTGCTCTCTAACTTGTTCATATCTAGCTTGTTCATTCGCTGATAAATCATTAAATTTTCTTCCATTTAATATTTGATTCAATCTAGTTTTTAAATTAACTGCTTTTTCTCTTGCTTGTTCAACTATATCAGCTTGATTTTGGTAAGTTTCAACATCATTATAAGCAGCAGCTACAGTAGGATTTGAACTACGCAATTGTTCTTCTGTACTATGTAGCATTTGAATATTATTAGCATAGTCTTGTTGACTCTTAGCAAGTTGCTCTTTATTCGCTTTATAATTTGATACCTCGCTTTGAACATTTTGAGCAACTACTTCTTTAAGCGCCAACTGTCCAGCATATGAAAGACTATTAACTCCCAATTCAGCCATAGAAGAAGCAACCACTCTACCACCGGAATCTATTACTCTTCCACTTGTATCAGTAGTATAACCTTTTGCAGTAGCTAAGTTTTGTCCTAATGCATTATATGCACTATCGATATCTGTAGCATAATTAACAGCAGCGTTAATTTCTCTTTCATTTTGAGGGTTGACATAAACCTCTTCCCCTCTAGACGTAAGAACTTTCTTTCTATCATTTCCATCCATTTCTAGTTCCCCGCTAGAAAATATTTTTGCTCTTTTTTGTTCATCACGCAATTTTTTAAGCTCGTTCCTAGCAAATTCTGTTTGTAATGCATTTGCATTTATTGCTGCTTCAAGTGTTGCCGTAGCTTTACCTGTTGCTTTTTCAATTTCAGCTTCTCGCTTACTTTTATAATCCGGATCAGCAAGCAAAGCTCCTCTTTCATATGCACTTCTAACTTTTTCAAATGATCTTGGAGCTTGCTGTAGTTGTTCAGCAGCCAAGTCTTTTCTTGCCGCTTTACTAGCAAGACGTGCATTTTTTAATCTTTTGGAATATTTATCTCCTGATCCTTTACTTTTTTTCATTGCATTACGGTGTGCACCAAGTCCAGTAGCGACTCTTAAACCAGTATTTTGAGCCCTTCTTATAGCAGACTCTCCCAACTTTTTCTTACCAGCACTTATTCCTTTTCTACCTGCATCTAAACCTTTTTTAACTAGTCCTCCAACTCCAGCCATTTCACTAAGTTTCTTGCCAATTCCTAGTCCACCTTCGCTTTTAATACCAATAATATCCATTATCCATTTTGGTGCTTTCTTAGCAAAAATAAGTAAACCGATTATAGTAAATATTTTTGCCAAACCAGTAATATCACCAAAGCTATCAAAAATTTCCGATTTGTTTAAAAACATCAAAAGATAAGTCATTAAAGCTAAAATTGCTAATTTTATATATAAACTAGCATAACTTTTACCAATAGCATTAAGCCAGTTTTTAAATGGTCCTGACTGAGCGGATTGAGGATCCACAAACGTTGCTATAAACAATGGTGATAAAATTTGTAAAACTATTAATTCAAAAATCCTAACTGCAATATCAATCGCAAAGGAAAGAATAACATAAGTTATGAATATTCCAGCAGCAGTAGTTATTATCATCATGTAATTATATACATATACTTCTGATTCTACACCATCATCATCTTCAATATCCGTTGATACACCAACATATCCTGCTAATTTATAAGGTTCCATATTTTCGTTTACATACATATCATTATATGTCGAAACAGCTTCCTTACAGTTTTTCCAATCACATACTCCTTCATCATATATATATCCACCTTGATTAACGCAAGTTTCAGATGATGTAGCAACACAAGACAAGGTAACAAATCCACAATCTTGATTAACATCACTTACCTTATTACCATCAGAATCAAGTACGTTACCATCATCATCATAATGACAAACAGCACCATCATTAACTAAATATGCTTTATCTATGGTAATAAGAGAAGATAACACTATGTTACGAAGTGCTTTCCCAGCATTATATCCATCATCATCATAACCACTTATATTTGCGTTATCGCCTAAAAACAATTGAAAAATTACGTTTTGTTGAGAATCTGATCCAACTATTTTTCCTTGAACATCATAGGCTATTTGAAATATAAAAGGACAAACACCAAGAATTACTATCATCAAAACTATTCTAAAAAATATGCTTCCTAATCCCTTGCCTTTTTCAGCAAGTTTTTCTGGATCAATAAGGGAATTGACAAGTAACATTGCAAGTCTAAAAAATGCAACAACACCAAAAATAATGTATAAATCTTGCGTAATTGTTGTCACTTCATCAGTCATGAATTCAACCGTTGATAATGATATTACTACGTTATAGGCATTATCCAAGAAACTAAAAGCAATTTGATCAATAGCCATGCAGATAGTTCTAAGTGGCGAAAGCCAAGATAACAATATACTCATGAAACCACTCCTTTATAAACAAAAGTCTAAACCAAAATATTCAAATACGAAACCAAGCAAAGCTGGTAGTGCTAATAAAAGTACTCCCGCAATTGTTCTTTTAACAGTGTTTGTTCCTGCTTTTTTAATAGCATCAGCATCACTTGATGACATTGCTTTAAAAAAGTCTAAAGTTATCAGTATTATTAATGCCACCGGTACTAACACCATTATGTATGGCCAGTACTCGTTAAATAATTCATTAATACTGTTACATGCCCCTTGAGCATTTCCGGTTGCATCAGATATTGTATTTGTTGCCGTTGCTGATGCAGTTCCTGCATCGGCAGCAACAGATTCAATTTCACTACCACTATCTATATGCTTAGTTATAGGTACTTGTATTGCTTTACCTGCTATCGTTGTATGATCTACTCCACCAGCCCCCTCAGAACCAGCTTTATTTACTAAAAAAGTATTTTCTCCAAAACTTTGCAAATTACCATCAGAATCATAATAAGTTCCCTCAAAATTAATAAACTTTATATTTTTTTTATTTAAAGTAAACATGAATTTAAAAGTTTCACAAGTTTGTCCTTCTATTTGTTCACATAATTCTTTTACGTTTACTTCATATTCACATTGCTTTGTCCCATAATAATTAGAAATGCTGGTATCATCATTTTCTGTTATGACCGTAAACTTAGCCGTATTTATATACCCACCTTCCCAGGCATAAACAACATACCAATTTTGTTCAGTGTTTTTCCAACAACCATAAAGTTCAACTGCAAAACCATTACACGAACCAGATGCTGTTTGTGCTCCAGAATCAATCGATATATTAGAGCTTGTTTCATAATAACCTATACCATTTTTAGTCCAGTCGCCACTATTTACTTCTTTTTGAGTTCTTAACTCAAATGTACCATAATTATCAAAATCACACGTATCTAACGCCTTAACCTTATTTATCCCAACTAAAGAACTTAGTGTAATAATTAATATTAATACAAGTGTTTTTAACTTATTCATAACGCACCTTCCTATATACACTCTATCATCATAAATACATAATACCATTTTTTTTTAAAAAATAAAATAGTAAAATAAAAAAAGATGTAATTAATTTATGATAATGTCATAGTATAAATAACTTTTGAAAATGTCATAG
>CAYSJY010000031.1:0-12617 GCA_964431705.1 uncultured Muribaculaceae bacterium
CCTATGACCCCTTGCTTGTAAGGCAAGTGCTCTAACCAACTGAGCTAAGCATCCATTTATGCGTTAGAACGTATATAAATATATCAGTATTTTAAAATAATGTCAAGAGAGTTTCAATTTTTTTTGTTAATCTCTTCAATTTTTTCTCTTACCCAGTTTGGTAAAGCCGATTTTAAAAGATAAAACCCAAAGATAGTCTCCTTGATACAGCTTTTTTTATTTTTATATAAATCTTTATTTACTTCTTTAGCAGATAGTTTTAATTGATTCTTATTTTTAGAAGCATCTAACACCTTAACGTTTATAATGTCCCCTATTTCTACAAAATCGGTTATGTTTTTCACAAATCTATTAGTTAACTCTGAAATGTGTATAAGACCACTATATTCATCATCTAAAGCCGCAAAAGCACCATATTTTTCTATTGCTGTTATTCTTGCTTTAACAACGTCTCCTTTCTTATACTTTGCCATAGTTACACCTCTGTTTTTTATTATATCACATAGATTTTATGATGTAAAATATCTTTTCAATATTAATTTATTAGTGTATAATTTAAATGGTGATAAACATGAATGACACAGAAAAAAGAATTATTAATACTTTAGATAAAATTAAACCTTTTTTAAATCAAGATGGTGGAGATGTTGAGTTTGTTAAGTTTGATGATGGTGTTTGTTATGTGAATTTAACTGGCGCTTGCAAGGGATGTGCGTTTGCGGATATGACGATTAGTAATACGATTGAGGATATTTTAATAAGTGAAGTGCCAGAGGTTATAAAAGTAATAAATGCAAGCGAAGAAGATTAAATAAATCTTCTTTTTATTATCCAATCAACGCTAGGTATGTACTTATTGTATATTTTTGATAAATAAATGTATACATCAAGTAAAAAAACTTCATATAAATCTGATTTAATTGTTATTTTTTCTATTTCTTTTTCCTCAATTTTATTATCTATAATATCGTCGTAAATATCAAAGAAATATGATGGATAAAGTAATCTTCCGTAAAAAAGTAAAGCTTCTTTATATAATAAATAATTATTGTTGAAGTATTCTATAACCTTATCAAATGCCCTTTTTTCGTCTTCTTGGAAAAATACCATTTTTATGTATTCTGATGCATCTCTTATCCTATAATCTTGAATGTAATTCATTGGGTTATAAAGTGATAGTAAAGTATCCGTTTTTTTTATCCTTTTATGACACATACTTAAAAAAGCAGGTTCATTTATCATGATTGCGTTTTTAACATACATAATTGCGTTTTCGGCAAGGCCAATATAATAGTTTGCGCACGTACATAGGTATGGGTATTTTTTTCCTATTTCATTTATTTGTGTTTCAAAGTAATCGTTTTTAACTTCCCATAATGATATCCAATTTTGTCTTTTTATTGATTTATCACATTCTATACCAAGTGAATTATTATTTACGTAACAAATTTCTTTTAATGATATTTTTAGACTTGGATTAACATATAACTGCATTAATACGTATGGGGTATTATTTATGTACGTTATCATGTTTCCCTCGATATTTTTAAGTATTTCATGAACCAAAATATTTTTTGAAATCATTTCTTTATTTATTTTGTATAGTGCTTCTGCCTCATTAATGGGTCTTTCGATTAATTGAAAAACGTAATTATTATCTTTGAATTTGAAAAAATAGTTATTGTTGTTGTTGAAAATTTCTTTAGGATGTAAATCATAATAATACGCAATCATGTTCTCCACAAAAACCTCTCCTTGTTAAATTTTATGAATTATACAATAAAAAAAGAAGCTTTATTTAGCTTCTTCTGTAGCTCTTGTTTCTCTTACTACGGTTACTTTTACGGTACCAGGATATTGCATTTCTTGTTCGATTCTATCTTTGATATCCCGTGCTATTTTATAACTTCCTAATTCATCTATTTCATCAGGTTTTACGATTACTCTTAATTCTCTTCCGGCTTGCATTGCGTATGCTTTTTCAATACCATCATAATCTGTCGCTATTGATTCTAATTGTTCTAAACGTTTAACATAGTTTTCTAAAGAATCGTTTCTAGCGCCTGGCCTTGCTGCTGATAGGCTATCTGCTATGGTAACTAAAACCGAAATAATACTAGTTGGAGATTTATCGCCATGATGTGATTCAATAGCGTTTATAACAACTTCGTCCTCCCCATATTTTTTGGCGATGTTAGATCCAATTTCAACGTGAGAACCTTCTGTTTCAAAGTCTATTGCTTTTCCTATGTCATGAAGTAAACCAGCTCTTTTTGCCAAAGCTACGTTTTCTCCTAGTTCTCCTGCTAATATACCGGCTAAATGAGCAACTTCTTTAGAGTGTCTTAAAGCGTTTTGCCCGTAACTCGTTCTAAAGTTTAATTTACCTATTATTGTTACGAGTTCTGGATCAAGCTTGGTGATTCCTAAATCAAACATTGCTTCTTCTCCATATTCTCTTATTTTCACGTTTATTTCTTTACAAACTTTGTCATATATCTCTTCAATTCTTGCTGGATGAATTCTTCCATCTTTAATCAAATTCTCGATAGTTTGTTTAGCTATTTCTCTTCTTAAAGGATCAAAACTTGATAAAACGATTGCTTCTGGTGTGTCATCTATTATTAAATCAACGCCAGTTACTGCTTCTATCGTTCTTATGTTTCTTCCTTCTCTTCCTATTATTCTACCTTTCATGTCATCATTTGGTAAGTTTACAACACTAACCGTTTGTTCATTAGCAACGTCTGATGAGTATTTTTGCATTGACTCAACAAGCATACTTTTTGCTTTTTTATCAACTTCTAATTTAGCTTCTTGTTGTCTTTCTTTAATGAATTCAGAAATCTCTTTTGACATTGAAAGTTCAACTTGTTTCATTATTTCTTCTTTTGCTTTTTTCTTTGAAAAACCGGAAATTTTTTCTAATTTTTCAATTTGTTCTTTAATTATATTTTCTGCTTTTTCTTCTAATTTTTGAATATTTTTTTGTTTTTCAAGAATGCTTTGTTCTTTTTCGTCTAACATTTGCTCTCGGTTTTGAAGCAAACCATCCCGTCTATCTATACTGCTTTCACGTTGAAGTAAACGTTCTTCGTTTTCCTTTATTTCTTTTTTCTTTTCTTTTATTTCTTTATCGGTTTCAAGCTTTAATTTGTAAGATTCTTCTTTAGCCTGTAATAAAGCATCTCTTTTTTGTTTTTCCGCTTCTTTTTTAGCTTTTTCTATTATGTTTGAAGCTTTGTGTTCCTCACTTTTTTTTCTTAAATGTGTAATAATTAAAGTGATTATTACACCAACAAATAATCCAATTATTAGAAGTAAAGAGAAAATTAGTACATTTTCCATTTCTTACCTCCATAAATTTGTATAATTATTTACTTATACACTTATATTGTAAACTTTTAAAGAGTTATAGTCAAGTTTATATATTTTTATTTTACACTCTACTTTTTTATGTATAGTTTTTCCTTATGAATGATTTTATCACCTAGTTTTATTATGGCCACTCCTATTCGTTCATTATTTTTATATGTTTTTTTATCTTTAATTTTATATTCTATATTTATTAGTTCTTTTTCCGCTTCCGTAATTGGATAGTAATAATCGTCTTTAGCATAAATTTTCTTATTTGACAAATTCATTTTCTTTCGATCGAAGACTTTTTGCATGGAGTAGTTGTTAAATCCATATTCATAAAGTTCTTTATGATTTTTAAAATCATTTGGGTCATTTAAAGTTACAACGATAAGGTTCATGTCATCTTTTGTTGCCGATGTAACGAGTGTTCTTCTTGCCCTATCAGTGTATCCCGTTTTTCCTCCGGTTGTGTATTCATACGTGTATAAAAGTTTGTTTTTATTTGTCCATACGTATGTTTTTTTATCTGTTTGGACGGTGTAGTTTTTACACCCTGTTATTTTTCTAAACGTTGAATCAGATAAGGCATATCTCATTAAAAGAGCCATGTCATAAGCGGTTGAATAATTTTCGGTTTTTTCATCTAGACCATGAGGATTTGCAAAAGTTGTGTTTTCCATTCCTATTTCTTTTGCTTTTTCATTCATTTTTTGAACAAATTCTTCTTCTCCTCCAAGATAATCTGCAATCATTAAAGCAGCGTCGTTTCCGCTTTGCATCATAAGACCGTATACCATGTCTTTAAGTTTCATTTTCTCTCCAATACTTAAGTAAATTGCAGAGCCATAGCTTTCTAAAACTTTATCGGTCACCGTGATTGTTTCATTTAATTTACCCGATTCGATTGCAATTATAGCTGTCATTATCTTAGTTGTTGATGCAATAAGCATTTTTTTATTCATGTTTTTAGATACAAGTACTCTTTTTGTATCTTCTTCCATTAATATGGCTGCCTCGCCTAAATTATAGGCGTTGATTTTTAAAGGGACAATTAGTAACAATAAAACTAATAAAACTATCTTTTTCAAAGCTAATCACCTAAATAATTGTATGAAAAAAAGGCATTAAATATTTGCCTTTTAATCAGTAAATGAACTTGGATGATATGCTGTTATTCCCATTTCTTCTGCTTTTCTTAAAACATCTAGCCTGTCATCCACAAACACTATGTCTTCTAAAGCAATTTTATATGTTTTAGAATACTGTATTATAACATCTGGCTTTAGCATGGTTGATGATATGAAAATTATGTTTTCTTTTTTTATATTTGGATAGTTTTCTTTTAGCCAGACATACTTTTGATTTATTTCGTTATTAGTAACGATAGTACCTAAAATAAATATCTTGTCTTTATCAAGTTTTGATATTATTTTTTGCATGGTCTTAAGTGGTCTTGCATTTAAAAATAAATCACCAAATAAAAGTTCATTTAGCGTTTGGCAACCTAGTTCAGGCTTTAAACCAGCATAAAGTTTATCATTAAATCTATATTCGCTTAAAGTACCATCAACATCAAAAAATACGTATTTATCATTTAGTCTTTCTAACATTATTATACCTCCTGTAAAAGGATTATATCATATTTAGTAATACAACAAATACATAATTGAGCCATCGTCGTTAAAAAAGTTAATAGTATTATATTTTCCATAATATATCATATCCTTAAATTTAATTTTAAAATACTTTCACTTATTTTTCAACAGTTTTACTATATTGCTTGTTATATATAAGGTTAGAATGGCAACAACAAGTAAAAATATAAATACGTATTTAATTTCTAAATCAAGTAATATTATGCTTATTATAAGACTTATAAAAAAATTTCCTATTTTTCTAAATATTGAATAATATAAAGATAATTCATCATGAAATTTTCGTGGAGCATTATCAAATAAAATCGTTCTTCCATAGTTTTCTGTTGGATCTCTTAATAAAAGCAAAATAAAAAATCCCAAAGATACAAAAGCAATGCCAACAAAACCATTTCTTATAAAATCACCCAATAAAATTAAACATAAAGAAATAATTAATAAAACGTTTAAAATAATAGACAAATTATTTTTTACTTTATTATAAATTTTATTAAAAGCTATGTTTGATAATACTCTTATAACTCTTGATATAAAAACTATAAATGAAAGCATTAGTGCAACGTTTTGCGTATTTAAGAAATCCTGCATATTATATTGTAGCATTAATTTAACATTAGTTTGTGAGTTTTCTATTACCGAATAGATAAGTAAATAAAATAGCAAAATAAAAATTATCGTTTTGTTAAATTTTATTTTATCATTTTTTTGTTTTTCCAATTCATCATTTTCTTTTGGAAAATACAAAAATCCTGATATAACATAGTTTAAAATGCAAAAGAAAATACATATGTACATTGGCAAGTAATTATTTAGGTTAAAAATAAAACCCGATACAAAAGAAATAGCCATAGTAATAATAGAATATATTAAAGTTCCTTTAGTCTCATAATTAAAAAACTTTTCTTTTTCATTTAAACTTTCTAAATTTTTCCTTAATATTACATGATCCATGCTTTTAAATATAAATGCTATTTCATATAAAGTTAATCCTAGTAATACCCCGTTATATGTTTTTAAAAAAGTTATAAAAATACTAGATAATAAAAGCATAATATTACCTATTTTAACTGCGTTTAACTCCCCTATCTTTTTAATTAGCTTTAAAATCATAAAGTAACCAATTATACTTATTAAAACTGAAAAAGAAACTAACGAGTTGACTTGTGATGCACTAAACTTTTTTACAACCGTTAAAAAAAGTGTGTTAATCGCAGCCCAAAACATTAAATCTGCTGACAAGCCATAATAAAATGGATAAATCTTCATGCTTGTTTTAATTCTTTTTTCTTTACTTAGCATTTACTTCACCAAAAAAATTATATCATAAAAAAAGATGATTTTAAATTTAATCATCTTTATTTAGATAAAAATTCACATACTAAGTTACTTAACTCAGTTGGGTTTTCAACTGGTAAACCTTCAATTAGTCTTGCTTCATCATAAAGGATTTTAGTGTATTTTTTAAGTGTTTCTTTATCACTGTTATATAACTCTTTTATTTTCTTAGCGATTGGATGATCTTCGTTTATTTCAAGTACCAACTTAGCATCAATGTGTTCATCTGTTGGCATGGCATTAATTACTTTTTGCATTTCAACGGTTATGTTTCCCTCACTAGTCAAACAAATTGGGTGCTTTTTAAGTTTGTTTGTAAATCTTATTTGTGACACTTCATTACCTAACTCTTTTTTCATTAATTCAAACATGTCTTTAGCATCATCATTCTTTTTCTTTAAAGCTTCTTTTTCTTCATCGCTTGAAAGATCAAAATCATTTGATGAGATGTTTACAAACTTTTTATCTTCATATTTATCAAGCATTTTAAGTACGAATTCATCTACGTAATCAGTTAAGTATAATACTTCTTTTTTCTTTTCTTTTAACTCTTCTACTTGTGGTAACATATCTATTTTATTTATTGTCTCACCGCATGCATAGTAAATAGTATCATCATCTTTATCCATTTTAGATACGTATTCACTTAAAGTTACGTTTTTATTTTCTTTTGATGAATAGAAGATAATTAAGTCTTTTAATTCTTCTTTTTTAGCGCCATAATTATCATAAACACCATATTTTATGTTAACACCGAAAGTTTTAAAGAATGTTTCATATGTATTTCTTTCATTTTCTAGCATGTCTTTTAATTCTTTTAGGATTTTCTTTTCTATCGTTTTGGCGATTAGTTTTAACTGCTTGCTTTGTTGCAATATTTCTCTTGAGATATTAAGTGATAAATCAGGAGAATCAACAACACCTTTTACGAAGTTTAAGTAATCTGGTAGTAAATCCTCACATTTATCCATTATTAATACACCATTTGAATATAACTCAAGACCTTTTTTATAATCTTTTGTGTAAAAGTCAAATGGAGGATTAGCCGGAATAAATAATAGTGCATCATAACTTACTAATCCTTCTGTTTTAGTATGAATAACTTTTAATGGTTTTGCATAGTCAAAGAATTTTTCTTGATAAAAATTATTGTAATCTTCCTCTTTTATTTTCTTTTTATTCTTCTTCCATAAGGGAACCATACTATTTATTGAATCAGACTCTTTCTTTTCTTTTTTATCTTCATCATACTCATACATAGTAATTGGATAACTTACGTAATCAGAGTACTTTTTAATAAGTGCCTTTACGTGGAAATCATCTAAATACTTATCAAAATCATCATCTTTTGTTTTTTCTTTTATGTGTAATGTTATTTTAGTTCCAACATCAACTTTATTTGATTTTGTAACGTCGTATCCATCTTTTCCTTCCGATATCCATTTATAAGCATCATCGCAACCTGCTTTTTTACTTTCTACGATAACTTTGTCCGCTACCATGAATGATGAGTAAAAACCAACACCAAATTGTCCAATTATGTTTACCTTATCTTTTTTCTCTAAAGCTTCTTTGAATGCTAAAGAACCGCTTTTTGCAATGGTACCTAGGTTTTCTATTAGTTCATCTTTGTCCATACCAATACCATTATCTTCTATGGTAAGAAGTCTTTTATCTTTATCAATATCAAGGGTTATTTTTAATTTCTTTTTATCCACCTTTAATTTTTTGTTTGTTAGTGATTCGTAATAAAGTTTATCTAGCGCATCATTAGCGTTTGATATTAACTCTCTTAAGAAAATATCTTTGTTAGTATAAATAGAATTTACCATTAAATCTAGTAACTTTTTAGATTCTGCTTTAAATTGTCTTTTAGACATATAATCATCTCCTTATATTTACTAATATGATTATAGTACCAATATTTAGCACTGTCAAGTAATAAGTGCTAATAAAATTATTAAAAAAAATTAAAGGAAATAATATAAAAGCATAACCTTTAATTAATTCTTTTCAAAGATTACAGACCCTTTTAATACAACATAATAACCTTAATGGAAATTATATATTCACGGTTCTACGTTTTCTTAAATTAGTATGACCCAAATATCTAATATTTAAATCGACCTTTAATGCGTTTTTGTTTTTCTGATATATAATTAGTTAATGAATTTTCATAACCAATTAAAGTTCCTTTATTATAATCATCAACATACTTTTTTAATGTTTCTTTTACAGTATCATCAATATTTTCTTTTGAAAAATTCATTTCAACTTCAGGCGAATTACATTTTTTCTTATTTTTAGAATTAAGAGTTAATACATAAACATTGCCGTAACTTGCTCCTGCACGACGAGAAAGCACTTGCCTTCTAACTGAAGTCGGCAAGCTAGAAATATCTTCATTAAATTCTTCCAAAGTAAAATCTGGAAATCCTTTATTAGTTATCTTACGACCGTTTTTATCAATTATTTTACTTCCAGTTAAAATTGTATCATCACAAAAATCATTTGTAAATACAACATTTTTTAAAGTTGCGTTTTTAAACGAATGTATTATTACTTCTCCATTTGAAGTATCAATTACTTTTATGATTTTCTGAGGATTTATTTTAGTATTACAATCATCAATCATAGCACCTTCTAATACAACATTATCAAAGTTTTTGCCTTTAAAATTTATTCCTAATAATGACGTTCCTTCTAAAGAATGATATTCTTCTATCCCTTTTACACAGTCATAAAATATTTCATTATAATAATTAATTAACCCCTCCATATCCCCATGTAGATGTTTAACCATATCTTTTACATTCCATGCATATAACTCGTCATCACTAAGTCTTGGATCTACTAAACTTGAAAGATACATGTGATTCGATTTTGTTAATTTAAAAACTTTCCACACTTTATCAACTGGATAAAGAATATCAAAACTTTCTAATTTTTGAGGATCTATGTTCGCGTTAGTATAGTTTAAATTTGCAAAACTTATATCAACATTATCAAATGATTTACCAGATAAATCCAAGCTTTCACAATTTGTTTTTTCTAAGGATTTTAAAAATACTTTTTGAGGGTCTATATCAGCGTTAGTATTTTTTAAATTTGAACCTATAATTACACAATTATCGAAATTTTTACCAGACATATCAATGTTTTCTAAATTTACAAACGATAGATCTTTGCGTTTAACAGTTTGTGGATCAATATTTAAATTTTTACAGTTTTTAAAGTTCGTTCCAACTATATATTTATCCTTGAAATCCTTGTCTTTAAAATCCATACCCTCAAAATTACAATTAACGATATTACCATTAATTTTATCAGGATTTACAGAGATATTAGTATAAGAAAGATCCATTCCTTCAATTATTAGACCATCCAAATTTATAGAAGATAAATCTAGCATTCTTAAATATTTTAAATCTATAAATTTATTCTTTGAATGATAAATAGGTTTATACAGTCTATCATAAGTCGAACGATAAAAACTCGGTTTTAATAAGTTTTTATTTATTATTAACATAAATAAATCTTTTTCATTCAATCCTAAATTAATTTTTTTATCTTTTGTATAATCAAATTTTTCTAATATTTTATCTAACTCTTCTAATATTTTTTCTTGAAGATTCATGTATTTAAAATAATCTTCCTCACTTAAAATTCCATCATCAGGCATATGATTTTTAACCACTTCTATCTGCTCAAAATAAACGTTCTTTACGTTAGAGCTTTTATCAGGACCAAAACCTAATTCGTAATGCCTTTCAATCATACTCATACCAAAACCTCCTTAATTGATTTTATTGTACCATATATTAAAAAAATTAAGAAGTTTTAGTTCTTAATTTTAGTATAATCCATGTAATTTAGATATATCATCAGAAGATAATTGATCAACAGACCATATACCATTTTCTTTTGTAAGTGAAAGTTCGATTGTATGTGTTGTTGTATCAGTTACTTCCTGCATTTTTTCAATTTTATAATCCATGTATTTTTCATCAGAGAAATTTCCATCATCGTCATTAAACTTATCTGGGTTTTCTTCTAGTTCTTTTTCTGCTTCATCTATTGCACTACGATAGTTTAATACGGTTACTTCAACGGTTGCAGTAGCATAATCATCATTTTCTTCTACATCTTTAATTACGTAAGCGAACTGATCATACTGCTTTTCCATTAACTCTTGATACTGAACTTCTTGTTCATCAGTTAAACCTTCTGTTTCAATTACTTCTTTTAATTGCTCAATTATATTATCGTCTTTATTTCTATACATTTCAAAAAAAGTTTCGATAGCATCTTCAGGACTATTGTCATTAATAGAACAACTACATCCGGTTAAAAGTAAACCTATACTTATCACGACTAGTATTTTTTTAAAAATGTTTTTCATATTTATCCTCCTTCGTTTATTAATCTGCCAAAGAAAGGATATTTTATACTATCTTTTAATAACATTTATTAAATTTTTTAATTTATTAATGATGTTAAAATCAAGATTTAATATACTTGATTTTAGATTTTCATACGCTTTTTTATAATCTTTTTGGTTTTCATCAAAGCATTCAAAATAGACATATTTTAATTCGTCTTCATTTTTATTAACATAAATATTATTAATGTACTTTAAAAGCAAGTTAATTGTTTCACTTTCTTTTCTAGTACATTTTAAATTATTGCTTTTTAAAGAAACTACTTCGTATTTTATTTTTAAAATTTCACTATTAAGTCCTTTGCGTATGACATCATCTTCTTCATCAAATAATAATTTACTTTTTTTAATTACCATACCATCATCATTTAATAGCAAAGCAATAGCAACACATTCGTTATGAACTATTAATGCATACTTAAGATTAATTACTTTATGATTTTTAAAAACGTCTGTTTTATATTCTATTTCTTTTAATAAATCACCCGTTATTTTTACATCATAATTAATAATATCGAAAAGAGTTTTATCATTTGTTTTTACTGCTTTTATTTTTTTTACATGATCTATGTTATCTTCTTTTTCCCATTCATAAAATTCATAAGGATACTTTTTAAAATTAACTAAAATATCATATATGTCCCTCATTTTTATCTCCTTTTTTAAAAATTGCAAAATTAATTAATATAAACCCTATTATAAGATAATAAAATTCTGGTAATTTTATTATATAAGATATATACTCTTTTAAATTATACCCAAAACTAAATAAGTTTATGTATAAAATAATAGTCGAAAAACCAAGTACCATAAGTCCAAATCCAACTAAAAATAAAAATATTTTTCCTAACATTTTAATCTCCCATTAAATAATATTTATTTTCTTTATTATTTAGTATATAATGTATTAAGTATGGAGGCTAAAATGAATATTATAAATATTTTACAATATGTGTTTTTAGGAATTGTTCAAGGTTTTACAGAACCAATACCAGTTTCATCAAGTGGGCATTTAATGATTATTAAAAAACTTTTTAAATTTGATATGCTTAATGATATAAATTTTGAGATAGTTGTTAATTTTGGTTCTTTTATAGCAATCTTTTTCTTATATAGAAAAGAAATATTTAAAATAATAAAAGACTTTTTTAGCTTTATAAAAACAAAAGAAAATCAATATAAAGAAAATTATAAATACGCATGGCTAATCGTATTAGCAACTATTCCTGCAGGAGTATTTGGTCTTTTGTTTAAGGATAAAATAGAAGCATTATCAAGCAACGTAAAACTAATTGGAATAGCACTTTTAATAACTTGCTTAGCATTGTTTTTAATTAAAGATGCTAAAGGAAAAAAAGATAAAAAAGACATAACCATACTTGATAGCATTATAGTTGGGTTATTTGAGGTATTAGCTCTTTTTCCTGGAATATCAAGAAGTGGTGCAACAATTGTCGGAGGTATAAGCCGTGATTTAAAAAGAGAAACGGCTGTTAATTACTCTTTTATGCTTTACTTACCAATTAGTTTTGCTACCATTCTTTTAGGTGTAAAAGATTTAATAGAAACCCCAAACGTAATTACTTTAGCTGTTCCTTATTTACTTGCAATGTTAGCGAGTATGATTGTTACTTACTTTAGTGCAAAAATGTTTATAAACGTAATGAAAAAAGGAAAACTAGGATACTTTTCCTTATACTGTCTTATCGTTGGTGTTTTAGTTATTTTATTCTTATAAAAAATAAAAAGTTTCAGATTAATTTCTAAAACTTTTTTATGTTAATACTTTGATTAAAATTCCAAATATCATCACGGCGATTAACGCA
>CAYSJY010000032.1:0-12436 GCA_964431705.1 uncultured Muribaculaceae bacterium
GTTTATTAAAAGTACTTCTAAACATATGGGGATAGATAATATTAAATATTTATCCAAAAAGTATCCTAATTGTAAGTTTGTTGTCAGTCATTTGGAAGATGAAACAAGACAAGAATTAAACAAATTAAAAATTGAAAATGTAATTATCCCAGAGGATAGTTTAGAAATTACAATTTAGTAATGATAGGAGCTACAAATGAAAAACTAGCTAATAAAATGATAATGTGTTTGGAAAAAAGTAAAGAGGGAAAATTTGATAGATTAGTTTTAAAAAATAGAAATAACGAAGTGTTCTGGGACTTTTTACTACAACATCATAAATATTTAGTATGGTTAGTATCAGAGTATATAGATAAATTAAGCATTGCAATTCAAAAAATAATGTTATACCTGATTAATAAAACTTGCTTTTGACGAGTTAAGAAATGATAGAATTTATATGGAAGAATTACAACGAAAGATATGCTCAAAAGAGGTAAGATGTGAGTCTCAAATTTCTGTATATCAATATTTAGGATTAAAATTATCACGGGATAAAGAATTTCTTTTAACCTTAGGAGAAAAAGATCCTTCAGAATTTCTTGCATCTATGCGAAAAGTACAATATGTTGATGAAACTATAAAAAGTTTTTGTGACTTAGATTTTGATATATAAAAATTTATGATACAATGTTTATATTAATCAATATGAAAATACATTTATAAGTTGGTAATAAATATGTAGAAAAAGCAAGGAGTTTTATTATGCATATACGAAAAAATAAAATTATTGGTTCTATATTAGGTGGAGCTATTGGGGATGCTTTGGGGTATCCAATAGAATTTAAAAGAGGCATTAAAGACAGGGAATACACTAAATATCAAAATAACAAGGGAATTATTTCAGATGACACATAAATGACTTTATTTACTGCGAACTCATTGATTTGGCGTGAAACTAGATATAGTATGAGAGGTATTGCAATACCTGTTGTAGATGAGGTTTATGAGTCTTATCTTGATTGGCTTGACACTCAAAATACAACAACACTACATGAACCCAAAATAGCATGGTTAAAAAATATAAAAGAATTAAACGTGTCCAGAGCGCCAGGCAATACTTGTTTAAGCTAACTATCTTCAGGTAAAAAAGGAATAATAAAACACCAAATTAATAATAGCAAAGGTTGTGGTGGAATAATGAGAGTTGCACCAGTTGGTTTATATGTAAATAATTCCGAGTATGCAGCTAAATTTGCAGCCGAAGTAAGCGCCATAACTCATGGACATCCATTAACAATAATACTTTCTTATGTTTTTCAGTAATGATATATTTTATGCTTAATGAAAATTTAAATATTGAGGATTCATTAAATAAAGTCATGAATCAATATATAGAAAAGTTTAATATATATGATGAGGAAATTAATAGATATTTTATAGATATAATAAACAAAGCGATTGATTTAAGCAAAAAAAATATTTCGGATGTAGATGCTATCGCTTCATTAAGAGAAGGTTGGGTTGCAGAAGAAACATTTGCAATTGCAATCTATTCTTGTTTAAAACATAAAGATAGTTTTGAAGATGCTATAATATGCAGCGTAAATCATGATGGTGATAGTGATTCTACAGGAGCTGTTACTGGTAATATTATGGGGCATATTTAGGATATGAATCTATTCCAAAATATTATATTAATAACTTAGAATTAAAAGATGTTATTTTTGAATTGGCTGAGGATTTAGCAACTTCAATTCCAGTTGGAAAGTATGAATCAAATAATGATGAATATTGGCTAAGCAAGTATTTAAAATGTGAAAGAAATGTTACATTAAAAAATGAAGTAGAAATAAATAAGTTTAATTAGCGATTGTTTAGTTAGTCAAGTTTTTAAAATTGCTTGGCTTTACTTTTTTTCTTTTTAACTTTTTTACTATTATAATTAATTAGATTAAACAAAATAATGTTTTAATTATTACTTTGATAATAAATCACATAACTTTTTAATAAATATATCTTTATGAAACACTTGGTAATATATGCTATATAATATTTTTTATCTAGAATTTCTTTTTTTGGTAGTGTAACATCAAATTTAAATCTCATCTGAAGTTTATTTTTGCTAATTGATAAATCACATTGTATATTGGTTAATTCATAAAAATTATCCATTAATTCAATCAATCCATTTGGTATATCATTTAAACTTTCAGAGTAAATATTATAATTTTTGTTATTTATATCTAATTTAGAGAACGGTAATTTATCTTTAAATAAACCATCCTTTTTTTACTTCTAATATAAATATTATTTGAAATACTATTATTATTTGAAAGGGAAAAATATAGTCTTTTATAATTGATACTATCTTCATTATCAAGAATACTTTCATGGATAATAAAAAACATAGCATACAATATGTTTCCGCTTGACGCGTTTTTAATATTACCTTCTGATATTATTATGCCTTTTTCCTTTAGAAATTTTGCTCCGAAGTAATCTGTTGTATCACTATAATGATGTTTTTGCCGTGTATAATAATATTTCCAATTTTCATTAATGTTTTCAAAAATAGAACCATATACTATTTCTTTATATGTTTTATCAAAATAGGTGCTTTTTTGTTAAAATTAAAAACAATTAATAAAGGAAGACCAATTATGATTGTAGTTAGAACTAGAATTATTATTAAAATTCCAATAAGAGATGCAATGAAATTATTAACAATAATCGACGTAAAATAAAGTGCAAGTATTATAAAAATTGCACAAAAGAAATACATCAGACGCCTAATAATAGTTTCTTTTTTCTTTTCTCCCTTAAGTTTAAATAATGTTTGAAAATGTTTTTCATTTATATTTTTATACAATATATTAAATTTTTCTTCAATTTTCTTTGTTTCCATATTTTACTACCTATTTTCTATCGATTATTTTATCATTTAAACACTTTTTTAAGCAACTTTTACATAATTATGTTGTATTCAGCTATTTAAAAAAATTGAATAATAAAAATTATATTTCAAAAATTTGTAGAGAAAATCAATATTCTAATAATTTGTATTTGTGGTAATATTGATGATATAATGAAGATATTGAAGAGGATAAAGTTATGATTGAAAAAACAGTTTTTGAAAATCAAAAAGAAATTATAATGTATGTAAGTAAAGTCTATGGGTTAGACATTTACAATGTAAGAAAAATAGATAGAGGTAGTGCTAATATTTATTCCTTAAATGATGATACATATATTCTAAAAGAGTTTCAATCAAAATATTCTAAGGTTGAAATTGATAAAGAAATTGAAGTAATAAATCATTTAAGAAAGTTTAATATTAAGGTTCCTGAATATATAAAAACATTAAAAGGAAAATATGATGATGTATATAAAAATAAAATCATTATAATTCAATATTTTATAGATGGATATACACTTAATAATAATGAGGGGACTTACAATCAAACTATAGAGTGTGCTGATTATTATGGTAAAATTGTTAGTGCTTTAAAAACATTACCAATAAAATTACCGGATGCTGATTTATCTAGTTGGTATAGTAAGAAAAATTTTGCTTTAAGTATAAAAAAACACGAAGATTTATTATCTATGTTAGATGAAAATGACAAAAATGATCGAAAAATAAAAGAAGATATTTTAGAAAAAATTGAAATAATTAAATCGATTAGTTCCAGTACTAATTTCAAAGAAATGAAAAATTTATCTGTTTTAAATACACACGGTGATTATAGTCTTTTACAATTTATATATAATGATGGGAAAATTAATGCTGTAATAGATTTTGTCTCAGCTTGTAAAATGCCAGTTGTTTGGGAATTAATTCGTTCATATAGTTATATTGATAAAGATGCTAAAGATGGGCAGTTCAACTTAGATACTTTTGTAGATTATGTTAAGCAATTTAACAAGTACATTAAATTAAACAGATATGATTTGAAATATATGGCTCATTTATATCTAATTCAAATTTTAAATAGCAATTTTGGATATAAACAATATATATATAATCACGAAAATAAAGAATTATTAAAGTTTGGTTTTTTACGTACTAATATTTGTAGATATCTATTCAATAATTTATCAACTATTTCTAAACAATTAGAAGATGAATTAGTAAATAATGTATAATAATATTATAATTGTTAAAATCGGTAAAACAGGATATTTCAATTATTTAAAATATAAAAAATTAGATATTAAAAATATCGTCTTTTGAATGAAAATAAAGAAAGTAAATATATTAATATCAGTTTATTATTTCTTATAATTAATCAATTTATTCAATAGTTTTTTTGCAATGTCTTGAGTTTGTTCATTATTTTCTCTATCCATATTGGATATATATTAAGATTTTATGATTTTGTTTTTTTTATTAATATATTGTCTATAATTTTACCTTATGTTAAAATGATAATAGAAAGGAGAAGTAACTTGAAAAATAAAAAGTTAAAAGGAAAAAAGAAAGTTATTTTAACAACGGGTTTAATAATTATTTTGCTTATTATTGCATTATTAGCAAGTTTTTGGATTTATGTTAAAACATCATTTATATCTAAAAATGAAGTAAAAAATATCATATTAAGTGAGATTGGTACTGATGAAAGTAACGTGTTTTTTGAAAGTATTGATTTAGAACTTGATAAAAAAGAGTATGAAGTAGAACTTTACTACAATAACAAAGATTATGAATTTAAATTATCTGCAAAAGATGGAACTATAATATACACTGATTATTACGTTCATAATAGTACTAATATTGGAAGTTCTAACAACTCTAGTAGCACAACTACAGCAACTACTTCAAGTGGTATAAGTTTAGATGAAGCAGTTAGTATAGTCTTAGAAGATATTGGTGCAAGTGAAAGTGATGTTGATTTTCTAAAAAAGGAACAAGATTATGATTATAATGAGCTTGTTTATGATATTGAGTTTTACTATTATGGATACGAATATGATTATGAAATAAGAGCTAGTGATGGTGTTATAATAAGTCAAAAAAAAGAATTATTAAAAAATGGTGTTAGTTAAACGCCATTTTATTTTTATGTAAAATAACAATAATTAATTGCATAAATGATTATTTTTATGTAACATAAATATAAAGAAGTGATGTTAATGGATAAAATACAAAAAAAGATTGTTTTAATTCTACTAGTATCTATTGCAACTATAATATCTATTTATGCTTTTAGTGATAATATTTATCATGAATTTTGGAAAGTTACGTATCATGATGTAGATTTTGATACACTTCATAAAAATGATAAGTAAGAAAAAAATTGAAATAATAGCATTAATAATATTATTGGTTGCATCAGTAATACTAGTAGTAAATTTAAGCAAGAAAGACGAAAAATTTTATTTAGAAGATACGTATTATAAGGAAGCAAAAAAAGAAGAAATAAACGAAACGGATTTAGAAAATCTAATTGATGATAAAGAGTCTTTTGCGGTGTTTGTTTATCAAGAAGAAAGCACAACATCTTCTAATTTTAGTGAGGTATTAGATGAGTTTATAAATAAGTATAACATAACTATTTACATGATTTCTTTTTCTAGTATTGAAGATACTGTTTTAGAAAAGTATGTAAAGTATTATCCATCATTTGTTATTTTAAAAAAAGGTAAAGTAATTAGTTATTTAAAGATGGACTCAGATGATGATACAAAGTGTTTTGAAAATTTAACTAATTTTGAAGACTGGTTTTTAAGTTATGTATTATTAAAATATGATAATGATGAGAATACCACTAAGGCAACTACTACTAATGAAGATACACTTACGTATACTAAATATGATGTAATAATTGATAATGTTACTAAAGAAGATAATAAGGTAAACATATATTTCTTTTATGGTAATGGCTGTCCGCACTGCGAAAATGAGCTTTCGTTTTTCGATGAGATAGAAGATGAGTATGGTAAGTATTATAACTTATATATTTTTGAAGTATGGTATGATGATTATAATAGTAATTTACTTAAGATATTTTCATATTCAATGGGAAAAAGTGTAAATAGCGTTCCTTATACAATCATTGGTAATGAAGTGATAAGTGGCTTTGCGGAAGTATCGAAAAACCAAATAAAAAACGCCATAATTAAAAATTACAATGAGGATTATGATGTTTATTTTGATAAGATTTTAAAAGCAGTAGAATAATTTACATACTTTACTATTTTTAAAAAATTTAATTAACAATAAGAAATTAAGATTGCTATCGTTAGCTTTCGTAGTGTTTTTATTTACAGGAGTTATTAACTGGCTACACCAAAAGTAATATTAGTATAAAAAAGCAAAGTCATGAAAGTTATAAAATTACTTTAACGAATGATACAAAGCAAGATTTAATAATCAGAAAAGTAGAAGTTGCAACACTTAATTTAAATGGACACACACCAACTAATTAAGATTATGCTTGTGAGCTATTAAGGTAGAAGAAAGAAAAGTATTAACCATAGTTGATTCTTTTAATGAATTTGGTGCAGGAACACAAAAATTAACTTCAACTTATAGTGTTATTACATTAAATATTGAGTTTGGTTCGTTTAAAACAAGCTTAAGTTTTTACGCTGTAAGAAAAGAAGATGAAAGCTTAAAAAAAGTTGCCTTATGGTAATCTTTTTTATTTTATTGTTTACAAATACAATTGTTCGTGATAAAATGTATTTGTATTAAATGTTAGAAGGTGCTTTATGTATTCATATATTAAAGGTGTTATCACTGCTACTGAACCAGGTTATATAGTAATTGAAGCGTATGGAATAGGGTACATGGTTTATGTTTCAAATCCATATTCTTATAGAGTAAATGATGAAGTTTTAGTATACGTGTATCAACAAGTTAGAGAAGATGAAAACACTTTATATGGTTTTAAAACTAAAGATGAAAAAGACTTGTTTTTAAAATTAATAAGTGTTAAGGGGCTTGGACCTAAGATGGCGCTTCCAATGCTTACCGAAGATACATCTTATTTACTTAGTGCGATAGATAATGGGGACGTAAGTTATTTAAAAAAATTTCCAAAGATTGGAGATAAGGTTGCAAGACAAATTATTCTTGATTTAAAAGGAAAACTTGCACCGGATTCATCAGATATTAAAATGGATTTTACTGAACTTATAGAAACCTTAAAGACACTTGGATATAAACAAGCTGATGTAAAACGTATTTTACCTAAGATAGATGCTGCTAAAGCATTAGAAGAACAAGTTAAAGACGCATTAAAACTATTACTTAAATAAAGGATGATTTTATGGATGATAGAATAATTTCTCAAGAAAAACTATTAGAAGATAATTTTGAATCAACGATAAGGCCACAAACTCTAGACGAATATATTGGTCAAAAAGACATAAAAGAAAACATAAGAATTTTTATAGAAGCTGCTAAGATGCGCGGGGAATGTCTTGACCATGTCCTTTTATATGGACCTCCGGGGTTAGGTAAAACAACTCTTTCATATATTATTGCAAACGAATTAGGGGCTTCCATTAAAACAGCATCTGGTCCTTCAATTGAAAAAACTGGTGATTTGGCAGCTATTTTATCATCATTAGAGGAAGGGGATGTTTTATTCATCGATGAGATTCACCGTATTCCAAGGTTTGTTGAGGAAATACTATATTCGGCAATGGAGGACTTTACTTTGGATATTATTATTGGAGGGGAAGGTTCTAATCGAAACATAAGAATTGATTTGCCTCACTTTACTTTGATTGGTGCAACAACAAGAGCTGGTGATTTATCTGCTCCTTTAAGAGATCGTTTTGGAATCGTATCTAAACTTAATTACTATACCGAAGAAGAAATAACCCAAATCATTAAAAGGTCAGCTAGGGTGCTTGATTTAAAAATAAATGAAGATGCTGCAAAAGAGCTAGCTAATAGATGTCGTAGAACACCTAGAATTGCAAATAGACTTCTTAAAAGAGTTAGTGATTTTGCCCTTGTTAAATCTGATGGTAATATTACGTTAGATATTACTAAATCTTCTTTAGATGCATTAAAGGTTGATAAATTAGGTTTGGATGAGACTGATTATGAGCTTTTAAAAGCAATCATTTATAAATTTAACGGTGGACCAGTTGGAATTACGGCGGTAGCAGCATCGATTGGAGAAGAAGTATCAACGATTGAGGATGTATCAGAGCCTTACTTACTTCAAATAGGATACTTAAAAAGAACACCAAGAGGACGTGTTGCAACTGAAAAGGCATATAAGCATTTGAAAATTGATAAAAATGAAGCTTCAGAACAATTGCATTTTTAAATGAAATAAACTATAATAAGTACTCAATGAGTGCTTTTTATGACGGGGTGATACTTGATGAAAACAGATGATTTTAATTATGATTTACCTAAAGAGTTAATTGCACAAACACCTTTAAAAAAACGAGATGCATCTAAAATGATGGTATTAGATAAGACTACTGGAAAGTACGAAGATAAAAAGTTTACCGATTTAATTGATTATTTAAATCCTGGTGATACGATTGTTTTAAATGATACTAAAGTAATACCCGCAAGATTAATTGGTAGTAAAAAGGATACTGGTGCGGTAATAGAAATTTTAATGTTAAAGGATTTGGGTAATGATACTTGGGAGTGTTTGACTAAACCTGCTAAGAGAATAAAAGAGGGTAGCATTATTAATTTTTCTTTAGAATTATCATGTGTTTGTACAAAAGTGTTAGAAGAAGGTATAAGGCATTATAAATTTATTTATGATGGTATTTTTCTTGAGATATTAGAAAAACTAGGACAAATGCCACTTCCTCCATACATAACCGAAAAACTAAAGGATAAAGCAAGGTATCAAACCGTTTATGCCAAAAACTTAGGAAGTGCGGCAGCGCCAACGGCTGGGCTTCATTTTACAAAGGAATACTTAAACAAAATAAAAGAAAAAGGAATAAACATTACTTATGTAACACTTCACGTTGGACTTGGAACTTTTAGACCGGTTGTTGTTGATGATGTAACCAAACATGATATGCACTCAGAATTTTACACGTTAAGTGCTAAAACGGCAGATATTCTTAATGAAACAAGAAAAAATGGTAAGAGAATAATTGCCATTGGAACCACATCAACAAGGGTACTAGAAACCGTTGCATCAGATGAGGGACGTTTTAAAGCACAATCTGGAAACACTAAGATATTTATTTATCCAGGATATAAATTTAAGGGAATTGATTGTTTGTTAACTAACTTTCATTTGCCAAAATCAACTTTAATAATGTTAGTTAGTGCCTTAGCAGGAAAAGAAAACGTACTTAACGCATACAAACACGCGGTTGAAGAAAAATATCGTTTTTTCTCTTTTGGAGATTGTATGTTTATAAAATAATTATAATTAACTAACATATCGTAATATTTGGTAATAATTAGAATATAATATTGTATCAGCTGATAAAATCATTAAAAAGAAAGGATACAATACTATGAAAAAATACGTTGATGCCACAAATATTAAAACTACATATGATAAGTATAGAATTCCAAACAGTAATGATAAGGTATATATAAAAAAACAAATAAATAGACATTATAAGTTTAATTCTAATAAAAAAGTAAGAAATAAAATCGGTAGGTTAGGAACTTGAAGCATTTTGATAAATGCTTTTTAATATGTTATAATCTTTTAGGTGATTTATATGTCAAAGATTAAATATGAGTTAATTAAAAATAACAAGAAAGATGAAAACGTAAGGTTAGGAAGGTTAATAACCAATCATGGAACTTTTGAAACACCTATTTTTATGCCAGTTGGAACTCTTGCAAACGTTAAAACGTTAATGCCTGAGGAGTTAGAAGCGGTAGGTTCATCCGTTGTATTATCAAATACTTATCACTTATGGTTAAGGCCAGGAGAAGATGTTATAAAAAAAGCCGGTGGGCTAAATAAATTTATGAATTATAATGGTCCAACACTTACTGATTCTGGTGGTTTTCAAGTTTTTTCGCTTGCTAAAAATAAAGAAAAAGACATTACGGAAGAAGGGGTTTATTTTAAAAGTCACATTGATGGCAAATCACTTTTTTTAACGCCGGAAAAATCAATTGAGATACAAAATAAATTAGATTCTGATATTGCGATGAGTTTTGATGAGTGCGCTCCTTATCCATCATCGAGAAAGTACATAGAAAATTCCATGAGAAGAACGCTTCGCTGGGCTAAACGTGGTAAAGAGGTTTTTAACAATCCTAATCAATCTCTTTTTGGTATAGTACAAGGTGGGGAATTTCCTGATTTAAGACGTGAGAGTGCTATTGAAACGGTTAAGATGGACTTTGATGGATACTCAGTTGGGGGAACATCAGTTGGTGAACCTAAAGACGTTATGTATAACATGATTTCTTATGCAACAAAATACTTACCTAAAGATAAACCAAGATACTTAATGGGTGTTGGAGAGCCTATCGATATATTGGAGGGAGTATCAAGAGGAATTGATATGTTTGATTGTGTTTTACCAACTAGGTTAGCAAGACATGGTAATTTTTTTACAAGGTGCGGAAGAGTAAATATTAAAAACGCCAAGTTTAAAGAAGATTTTACTCCTTTAGATGAGACTTGCGATTGTTATACTTGTAAAAATTTTACTAAGGCATACGTAAGACATTTAATTACATCTGGTGAGGTAAATGCAGGTAGATTATTATCAATTCATAACATCAGGTTTTTAATCAAAGAAACTGAAGAAATAAGACAAGCGATTAGGGATGATTGTTTTGAGGAATATAAAAAAGATTTTATATGTAAATACAAAAACGGAAGTTAATTTGCTTCCGTTTCTTCTTTTAAATTTTTACCTAAAATACCACCTAGTACACTAAATAATAAAAGTACTATATAATATATTAATGATTTAATAGTAAATAACTTAAATATAATAGATAAAAACAGCATTATTATAAACCAAAAAGCAAAATATAAAAGGCCTGATATAAATCCTTTATGATTTAGTTTTTTAGCAAGTTTAATTGATCCAATAAATAAAGAAAGAATAGATATAGAATATAAAAAGATAATATTTACTTTAGATGATGTTATATTAAAGTAATATAAAACTGATGATATTAATACTCCAACTAAAATTATAGATATACTATAAAAAGCCGGAAATAAATATTTTTTCATTATTTCACCTCTAATTAAATATATTGTTTGAATATAAAATTATGATTAATATCATAATAGTAATGGTGATTTATATGTCTGTTTTAATAATAATTTTAAAAACTATTTTTATTTATTTACTCGTTGCTTTAATATTTAGAATAATGGGTAAAAGAGAAGTGGGTCAATTAGGTACTTTTGATTTAGTTGTATTTATTTTAATCGCTGAGTTAGTTGCTATAACCTTAGAGAACAAAAGTAATTTCTTTTTTAATTTAATACCAGTTATCATTCTTGTTGTTCTTCAAGTTATTATATCAAAAATATCACTTAAAAACGTTAAATTTAGGAAGTTTATTGATGGTAAACCCGTTATTATAATTAAAAAAGGAGTTATTAATTTTAAAAACATGGTAGAGCAAAGATACACACTAGATGATCTTTTACTTCAATTAAGAGAAAAAGACGTAAGATCTATTGATGAGGTTGATTATGCTATTTTAGAGATAAATGGTAAATTATCAGTGTTTAAAAAAGATGATAAAGATAAAAAAACATACCCACTTCCAATTATATTAGATGGAGTAGTAGACTTTGATAATTTATATAGTATAAACAAAACTAAAAAGTGGTTGCTAGATATACTTATTTCAAAAAACATAAAAATAAGTGAAGTTTTCTATGCTTTTAGTAAATCTGGGGAGCTTTTTATAATTAAGCAAAATGATGTAAAAAAATAATATATTTGTGCTATAAATATATTTGTGTTATAATACTTCTCGGTGATTTAGATGGGTGAATTTAAAAAAGATAAGATGGATATTTTAGCAAAAAGCCTAAAAGAATATAAAAAAATTTGTAAGAAATTTTTGAAATACGCTAAAAAACAAAAGGATAAAGAAGTAAAAAACGCAATAGAACTAGAGCAATATAGAATGAGTTTAATACTTGATAACATAAGCATAAGATTGATGATAGGTGATGATGTTTTTGATATAGAAAACATGGTTATTATGGAAATATTAAAAATGAATGAAATCATAAATATGTTAAGAAAAAATAATTGTAATATAAAGATTAATGATATGGAATATCAACGTACTGTAGTGAATTTAGTTTCTAATGAGGCAAGAAACCGAATTAATTCAGATGAATTAAATGATAATGATAAATTAAAAAAACACTTGAATTATTTGGATAATGAAATTGATAACATTGATAAGATACTATTAAGATAAAAGCACTTAGTGCTTTTTATGTCAATAACTTATGAAAATGTCATAAAAAAACAAATAAATTAACACATGAAA
>CAYSJY010000033.1:0-11956 GCA_964431705.1 uncultured Muribaculaceae bacterium
ACTTTAAGAAAATTCATTTCTCGTTTCATAGACATCACCCTCTTTCTATTCTTTTAAAAGAAAAAAAGAGGAAAGCATATCTAACCTTTGGTTTTAGGTTGCTCTCACATTAATTATTAGCCATATTTTTTTAAATTACCCTTAAAAATTAATACTTTCTTATAAAAAAACAAACCTTTTTGGTTTGCTATATTTTTTCTATCTTCATAAAGTTTGTTGGGCTATTTTTAGGAAATGCACCAGTTATTATTATGTAATCATCTTTTTTTAATTCCATAAATACTTTTGCGTTTTTTATTGCATCGTCAACTATTTCATCGGTTGTATCATAAACTTTTGTAACTTTTGGATAAACACCAAAGTTTAAAGCTAAACGTCTTGCGGTTTTAAATGACGTACAAGTTGCAAGTACTAATGCTTCACTTCTTAAGTTGCTTATTGCTTTTGCAGTAGCTCCAGACATTGTTGCAGCTACTATTAGTTTAGCATTTAATATGTTAGACGTTTCAACAACACTTGATGATATTGCGTTTTTAAAATCCTTTTTTAAATGTTTAAAATCAACGTCATACTTAAGGTGTTTTTCTGCTGTTTGACAAATGTTACTCATGCTTTTAACGGTTAAAGAAGGATATTTACCAACGGTTGTTTCTCCACTTAGCATAACGGCATCTGCTCCATTTAAAACAGCATTTGAAACATCTATTATCTCTGCTCTAGTTGGTCTTATACTATTTTTCATAGACTCAAGCATTTCGGTTGCTACGATTGCTATTTTGCCTTGTCTTCTTGCTTCTGTAATTATTTCTTTTTGATAAAAAGGTAATTCCTCCATTGCAACTTCAACACCTAAATCACCACGAGCCACCATTACACCATCACTTACTTCTATTATCTCCTTAAGATTATTAATCGCGGTTTTATTTTCTATTTTACTTATTATTAAAGGCTCACTATTATGTTTTTTTAAAAGTTTTCTTACTTTTTTAACATCTTCAGCATCACTTACAAACGAAAGTGCTAAAAAATCAGCCTCATGATTAATTGCAAATAAGATATCTTCTTTATCAGTTTCATTAATAAACGGTATGTTTAATTTAACTCCTGGTACATTTATACTTTTTTTATTTCCTAAAAAACCACCGGATATTATTTTACAAGTTAATTTATCATCATTTTTTTCTATAACTTCTAACTTCATTAAACCATTTTCAAGTAAGATGATATTCCCCTTATTTATATAGTCTATACAATTAGGATGATTTACACTAAAGCGCTTGTTATTACCAAGTACTTTTTCTTTTACAATACTAATTAATTTACCAGGTATTAAGTTTATCCCATCATCTTCAAAATCACCACACCTAAATTCTGGCCCTTTAGTATCATATAAAAGAGCTATGTTTTTATTTGTTTTTTCTCTTACTTTTTTTAAACTTTCTATAACTTTTAGGATTTCTTCTTTTTTGGCATGTGAAAAGTTTATTCTAGCCGTGTCCATTCCATTTATTGCCATATTAGTCATTACATCACAATCATAACTACTTGGTCCTATAGAACATATTATTTTTGTTTTTTTCATAATTATCATACTTCTTTCTTTTTTTATTACCATTAATAATTTTATACATAATGTATTAAAAAAATCAAGAAATTTTTTTAACTTTCTTGATTAAAATTCCAAATACCTAGTTTTCCTTTTGCAGGAATTTTTTTATCTAATAATTTAACATCTTCAATAATCCAAGCATATCTTCCTTTTTCATAATGGCCACACAAAAATTCAGTTTCATTACCTTTTATGTTTTCTAAAAAATCATCATCCATTAATACGCAGTCTTTTAAATAGCCTTTACATATAATATAACCTTGTTTAAACTCATAATTATCTGGTAACAATTTAAGTAATTTTTCTTTTCTTTGATTATCCATTTTACTTTTTGTTAAAGATGCGTGAATGTATATTTCACCTTTATAATTTGTCTTCCAGCTTCTTGTTTCAATTTTCTTTATACCAAGTGATACTAATGATGCAAAAGGTTCTTTAATACTTAATACTTTCATAATTACTCACTTCTTAATGCTTCTACTGGATCTTTTTTAGAGGCTGCTTTAGCAGGTATAAAACCTCCCACAATGGTTAATAAAATACTTATTATAATAAGAATAATAGCATGCATTGGGTTTAATACACCAACGTTTTGCAAACCAGTTAAATTATATAACACTTTATTGATTGGAATTAAAAGTACTAACGTTATTACAATTGCAACAACACCTGATATAACCCCAATTATTAAAGTCTCTGCATTAAATACTCTTGTTATGTCTTTTTTTCTTGCACCCAAACTCCTTAATATACCAATTTCCTTTGTTCTTTCAAGCACTGAGATATAAGTTATTATCCCTATCATGATTGATGATACAACAAGTGAAATAGAACAAAAAGCAATTAATACGATTGTTATGCCATCCATTATACTGCCAGATAAACTACTTATCTGCTCGGCATAATCAGTGTATATTATTTTATCTTCATCACTTTTATTTAAGTTATAATTATCTAAATACTCTATTATTTCATCTTTACTATCGAAACTATTTGGATATATGTTAATTGATACTGGTATGGTATTAGCACCTAACATCATAAGTGCCTCATCTTTTGTTATTCCAGCTTCAGAAAAATCTAAACCACCCATAAATACAATACCATCTGAGTTTTCTTGGTCTTTTACAATGTCACTTTCTTTGTTTAAATTTACTATTTCTTCTATTAATTCGCTTGAATAACCTATCTTAGATAAAGAAGATGATCCTAATGATTCTGATATGGTATCCATTATGGTTGCTAGGGCATTATCTTCTTTTCCCCTTACGATTCCAACTACTTTTAAAGTGATATCACTATTATCATACATCTGTTTTGAAGCATCGGAACTAACGTAAATTCCATCTGTTATCTTAGTGTAATAATCATCGTTACTTACCACTTTAAGTTCTTTACCAATTATTTCATCAAAACTTATTTCATCTAAAGAAGAATCAATAAATAAAGCTTCTAAAAGACTTTTATCAACTCTGTTTTTACTATCTACTATTAAAACAACATCAGTATAACTTTTTGGATACGAGCCAGCTAATAAGTCATAATTATCTTCTAGATAAGAATTATCATTTAAATCAGTTGGTAACTCACTTAAGCTTATAGAAGATGATGATGAGGTTTTATAATTGGTACCATCACTTGTTATTAAGTTAATATTAGTCATTCTATAATATGATATTGCACTTAAAAGTTCATCATCTATATTACTTAAATAATTTATGTACTCTTCGGTTATTTTATTTTCATGAATAAGATTATTCTCATCCCCAGCATATGGATATAAAACTTCTTCATCTGGATAATATTCATATTCAGTATCTTCTTGTGTTTGCCCAAACGTTGATACCATGCTTGAAATTGCAATTGGAAAAGATGACATCGTGTCTTTTTCATATTCATCAATTTTCTTATTAAACCCATTTGAAATAGATAAAATAAGCGCTATTCCAATTATGCCAATTGATGAGGCAAAAGCCGTTAGAAAAGTTCTTCCTTTTTTTGTTTTAATATTATTTAAACTTAAATTAATAGCAGATAAAAAACTCATCTTTGTTTTCCTTATTCTAAACTTGCTGTTTTTCTCTTTGTTTTTATTTAAAGGATTAGTATCACTTACCACTTTTCCATCTTTTAATTTTATTATTCTATTTGAATACTTTAAAGCAAGTTCATCATTATGAGTTACCATTATAACAAGTTTATTCTTTGATATTTCCTTTATTAAGTTCATTATTTTAATACTGGTTTTAGAATCTAAAGCCCCGGTTGGTTCATCAGCTAAAATTATATCTGGATTATTAACCAAGGCACGAGCAATCGCAACACGCTGCATTTGTCCTCCAGATAATTGTGATGGTTTTTTATTCGCATGTCTTTCTAAACCAACTTTTTTTAAAGCTTCCATAACCATTTTCTTAGCGTTTTTAGTACCACTTAAAGTAAGTGCCATCTCAACGTTTTTATAAACTGATATATGATTTATTAAATTATAATTTTGAAAAACAAAACCAACACAAGCATTTCTATAATAATCCCAGTTTTTATCTTTAAATTTTTTAGTTGATTTATTATTAATAACTAAATCTCCAGAATCATATCTATCTAGGCCACCGATAACGTTTAAAAGCGTAGTTTTACCTGACCCAGAAGGTCCAAGTATCGTAACAAACTCGTTTTTTCTAAATTTTAAATTAATGTTATTTAAAGCAACTTGTTTAAAATCACCCGCTTTATAACTTTTTGTAATGTGTCTTAATTCTAACATTTGCATCCTCCCAATGTATAATTCTCTTATTTTTTTAAAAATACCCTTTTTTATATCAAAAAAGAGCTTTTTTACAGCTCTAGTATCCTAATTTTTTAATAATACTCTTAACATCTGATTTATAATCTACGTTAACTGATACATATAAAAGTGTTTTACCAACCCTTTTTAAAACGTTATAGTAATCTTCTGTTTCTTGAATGTATTCATCATAAGTATCTTCGTTTTTTTCCTTACCCTCATAATCTTCGTTAGCTTCAAACATTTCCTTATTTGATGTAAAAGCAGCTTTAGCAGTATCTTCACTTTTAAACACATAAAATTCTATTTGAAACGACGTGTTGTTTGCGGTTAAAACTTGACTTATATCAGAATCTTCCATTTCATCTGTTATATCACTTACGTAAAAACCTTCCTCACGCATAATACTATTAAAATCATCGCCACTTACCGCTTCTTTTTCTCCGCATGCAGTAAGTGTAAAAAGCATCGTTATAACAAGTAATACCTTAGCTAATTTTTTCAAATTAATCACCATCCTAATATAATTATACCATATAAAATTATTTATCAAAATATTTGTTAATTATTTTATTTAACTCAGAAATATTAATTGGTTTAGATAAATATTCATCAAAGCCCTCACTTAAATACATCTCTTTCATACCCGTAATAGCATTCGCTGTTAAAGCAACTACTGGAGGCACATCATAATCTTCTAATTTCTTTATTATATGAAGAGCTTTTATTCCATCTATACCAGGCATCATATGATCAAGGAAAATCATGTCATAATGATTACCCTCTTTTACTTTATAAACACATTCCTCACCAGAAGATGCCGTATCAATTTTAAAATTATATTTACTAAGTATTCTTGTTGCCACTTTTAAATTTAATTTATTATCATCAACAATTAATATTGAATAATTAGAACAATCTAAAAACTTAAGTTTTTCATCAGCCCTAATTGGTTCTTTAATATCACCTATTTTTGTTTCATTAATTATTCTTTGCTCTATTTCAACATAAAAGGTAGTACCAACTTCCCACTCACTTTCAAACCAAATTTTTCCGTGCATTAAATCAAGGTATTTTTTAGTTATAACAAGACCAAGCCCGGTTCCTTCTACTTCGTTTTGTGTAGCAGATTCTAATCTAGAAAATTTTTCAAATAACTTGTTATGATCTTCTTTTTTTATTCCATAACCAGTATCAGATATCCTAAAGGTAAGTTTTTCATAATTATTATTTCGCCTACCAGTAACCGTTAATTTTATCTTACCTACCTCAGTATACTTAACCGAATTAGTTAATATATTTAATAAAACTTGAAAAATCTTAGTGGAATCACCATATAACTTAGATGGTATATTCTCATCAAATTCAACAATAAACTTTATCGGTTTATCTCCTAGCCTTGATTCAATTATACTAGTTAATTCCATTACTATGCTACCTAGCGAATACGCTTTTTCATTTAGCGTTTCTTTACCAGATTCTATTTTTGAAATATCCAAAATGTTATTTATAATATCAAGTAAGCTATTACTAGACGAATAAATATGCTTAATATCAGCCCTTACGTTTTCTTCATTAAAATCAGGTTCATTAAGTAGAGTTTGACTAAAACCTACGATTGCATTCATAGGAGACCTTATCTCATGAGACATATTGGATAAAAAATCAGTCTTAGCCTTACTAGAACGCTCAATATCATCTTTTGCAGTCTCAATATCTTTAATTGTTTTAAGATCAGGATTTTCAATGTTAAAATACAAAAAGAACATTTGAACAGTAACACCAATCGCTGATATGGCAACGGTAGGATATATTATCTGAAATAAAAATACAATCGCTAACTCAACTAACATAATCCAAACCGCTATTCTTTGTCTTACGTTCGTTTTTTTATTATTTCTTAAAATATGAAGTGCAACTAACAAAACACATGCTGCACAAAAAGTAAAAACATAATAAGAAGCTAACCCTGGCATATAAGATGTGTTGATTTTATCAGGTACGTCAAATGGAATAAAAAAGTAAATAATGCTTGCTACTAAAAATATCATACTTATTATCTTTGTTTTTTTATTATAATTAATAATTTGCCACAAATTTTCTGCTTCAATATCATTTATAAATATCATGCTATAGTAGTAAAGAAAAGAAAACCAAATAAGACCAGTTGCCCAGTGAATACGAAGAACTAATAAATTAATAAATAAATTATCATAATAAACAATTAAAAAGCTAGATAATAATTCGGTTACTAACAAAATAAGAACAACCATTAACATATATCTATATACTTTGTTTCTTATTTGTAAAAATCTTTGTTTAGAAAAATATACAATGAATAATATAATTAGAAAAAATAAACTACCGATGGTAAAAGTCAAACCAAATATCAAAATATCACCCCTTTATTCATTATTAAAATATTTATTAATCATAACGTTTAGTTCTTTGAAATTAATTGGTTTAGATAAATAATCATCAAAACCTTCAGATACGTATTTTTCTTTTATTCCACTATAAGAATTTGCTGTTAATGCAATAACCGGAGGAAGAAAATACCCAGATTTCTTCAATAATCTCATCGTTTGAATTCCATCCATATCAGGCATCATATGATCAAGAAAAATCAAATCATATTTCTTTTGCTTAACCATGTCCAAACATTGCCTACCACTTGACGCAGAATCTATATTAAAATTATACTGACTAAGTAATTTAGTAGCCAAATTTATGTTTAATTTGTTATCATCTACAACCAGTACGTTTTTACCAGTTAAATTAAGCCTTGTTATACCAGTATCTTTTTTTATGTTTTGGTGTAACACATCTCCAATTGCAGTTCCATCAATTATCTTTTGCTTTAAAGATATAAAATACTTTGTTCCTTGCCCTGTTTCATTTAAAAACTCTATATTACCATCTAGCATTTGCAATAATCTTTTAGCAATTATAAGACCTAAAGTAACACTATCTATGGTATTTTCAGTACTGTTACCCAACTTTACAAAATCATTAAAATCTTTTTCAAAGTCCTCATACTTCATCGCGTGTCCAGAGTTAGATATGGTAATGTCAAACATAAAATAATCTTCTTGAACTTCACCTGTTATGTTTAGATTAACTTTACCATAATTAGTATATTTTAAAGCGTTCATTAAAGTAAGAATAATAATTTTATAAAACTTAAAGTAATCTCCATAATATTTACTAGGTATGTTTTCATCAACGTCAATTTTAAACTCCAACACGTTTTTATCAACTTTTGGTAAAATAACACTATTTATCTCAAAAACTAATCTATCTAAACCATATTCTTGCTCATCTATCGTTTCTTTACCAGATTCAATTTTTGAAATATCCAAAATGTTATTAATCAAATCTAACAAATTAACACTAGCATCATATATATTTTTAACATCTTTTTTTACCAGCTCATAAGATAACTTATCTTCACTAAGTAAAGACTCACTAAACCCCATGATGGTATTCATTGGAGTACGAATTTCATGAGACATGTTCGCTAAAAACTCTGTTTTTGCCTTATTAGACAATTCCGCTTGTTCCTTTTTTTCTTCTAGTTCCTTTAGTAATTTATTATCCTGTGATTCAATCGTAAAATACAACGTTATTATGGTAAATGCAAATATAAACGTTAAATCATTAAAATCATAATCTAATAAAAATTGTACGGCCGTAACCGAAATAAAAAGAATAAACACAAAATATATAGGAATTTTATATGAAATAGGAATATCAAGTGGATTTCTTAACAAAGAAAATAAAATAACGACTACCATAATAAAAGCAATAAAATATAAAACATATACCGATGGACCTCCAATAACATATAATTCACCATTACCACCGGTATAAGTAAGTGGAAGTATACATGAAATTAAAAACGTAACAATAACCATAATAGAAGACAATATTGTCATTAAAACCACGTTTTTTTTAGAATCTTTAGTTCCTAATGATATTAAATATGCAATTAAGCAAACACCCCATATTATTGCTCCTAGTAAATAGCCTCTACAAAGCACCTCATTTAAAACTGGTATTTCATCTTTTCTACTCATGGTAAACACACAGGCTATCTCAAGCACAAGTAAAAATATAGTAAATATTACTAAAAATCCAAATATGTTATTTCTAATACTTTTATATTTTTTCTTCATCATATACATAATTGCTACTAAGGTTAAGAAAATTAATCCACATATTGTAAAACCCATGCTAGGAAACAAAGGAAACACCTAAATCACTCCCCTTTATTATTCTTCAAATTTATCTATTACTTTTTTTAAACTATCAACTATCTTAGGATCAAACATAACCCCACTTTTACTTTCAATAAAAGCTAATTTGTCACTATTTTTTCTTTGTGAATTATTATACGCAATACATACCTTAGCAATCATTGCCTCAATTGGTATTTCATCTTGTTTTAATCCCTTTGGATAACCTGTACCATCATAATTTTCATGATAAAATAAAGTAATGTTATTAGCGTACTTTTTATATGTTTCATCCATTATATAACTTAATGCATACCCAAGTATCTTACTGCCGAATACCGGATAATTTTTAATCTTTTGAGTTTCCTCTTTAGTCAAATCCGTTTTCTTTGATAAAATAACTCTTGGAACTGAATAAAAACCAACATCATAATACATAGATGCATCAGCCATTTTTTCTATTAATTCATCAGTTAAACCATAATTACCATAATCATTCATAACCTGTTTTGCTAAAATCTTGATATATTTATTTATGTTTTCAACGTTTTTAGAATAATCATACTTATAACTTTCAATAAAAGAATTTATTAATTCCTTTGAACTTCTTGATTCATTATTTACGATGTTATTAAGCGAGTTACTAGATTTATAAAGATTTATAAAATTACTTATTCTGTGCCTTACAACCTCAAAATCAAATGGTTTTTCAAGCATATCAGCAACACCGTAATTATATACCCTTGTTTTAGTTTCTTTTTCATAATCACCACTTATTATTATAACTGGCAACTTATATAAATAATTATTCTTACTTAAATAATCAAGTACTTGAAACCCATCCATAACCGGCATCGTTAAATCAAGAAATATTCCAAGAACGTTATCAGATTGTTCCTTTATCCCCTTACTTTGATTTAACTCTAAATAATCTATGGCTTCTTTACCATTAGTGGCCATTACTATTTTATACTCATTATCAAATATTTTCTTTATCATGTTTCTGGTTAAAGCATCATCATCCACTATTAACAAAACATCATCCACCATTCCAGATTCATTAGCAACGTTTTGGTTAATACTTTTTTTAAGTTCTGGATACGCCCTAGTTAACGCCCCAAAAACAGAATCAACATACTCTTCTATGTCATTTATATTAATACTTTTTTTATTATTAAGATTAAAAACGTTATTAATCTTTAAAATAGAGTCTGCAAGATGCTTTATTAAACCATCATACCTAATATTATTTTCCAATTTTTCACTAGTTTTTTCATTATTTAATCTTCTTCTTACCGTAATTATTATATCATTACCATTTAAGTTAGCAAGCCCACATAATAACTCATAAAAATTACCATCCAAAGACTGATACTTAAAATTAGGTTTAGTATTTCCATTCGTTATTTCTTCTTTTATTTTTGGAATTGATATCATGTTCATAAAACCTTTTATGTATTCTTTTTTTACCTCGTTTTTTATATTATCAAGATAATTTTGCATACTATCAGTTTTTTCCTTAGTAACCTCACCTAACAAAACAGCATACTTATCAACCCTATCATCAATAACATCAAACACATAAAGTGTTAAATCATCATTAATAATAAGCTTTTCTAAAATATTTTGTAAAACACTAGTATCCATTGCAACCTCCTTATTTTTATAATGACTTATATTTTTCTATTATTGTTTTTACCTCACTTACAGCATTCAAAAGCTCAGGATAATGTTCATTAACATAAGCCATATCATTTGCCTTACTAGCAAGTTCATGAGCATAACAAATATCACCAAGCTTCATAAACCCAAAACTTCTTGCATTACTCTTCATAGCATGAACAAGTATTGCATAATTAGGCATATCACCTTGATTTTTAAAATTATCAATCTTTGATAATTCCCCATCAATACTATTATAAAACTCATCCATCATTTCATTATAAGTTTCAATATCCATCATGTTAGTTATTCCAGCATCAGCATCAACACCCATGTTTCTTAAAAACGTTAATTTTCCATTCTCGTCCATATTATTATTTCCTTTCCATTATAATATTATTTTACTATAAATAGGACAAAAAAACAATTAATACTTTAAACGTTGTAAAATAAATTAAAAAAGCAAGAATTTTTTTCTTGCTTATGAGTTTCAGCTATACGATAACAACGTTAGCATTAGATTTTATATTTAATATAAAATTACTTGCATCTTCATCTTTTACGTATATTGTAACGCCACTTGGAACATTTGTTAATATATTTCCATAAGCCGTAACACTTGTAAAATCAAAATTTCTTATGTCTAACTCTGTTAACGAGCTACAGTATCTAAACATATCCGTCATGTTTATTACGCTTGATGTATCGAAATTAGATAAATCAAGTTTTGTTAAGAAAGAACAGCCAGAAAACATATAAGACATTGTAGTTACGTTTGACGTGTTAAATGAAGTTAAATCAAGGTCTGTTAAAGATGAACAACCATAAAACATATATGACATATTTGTTGCACTCGAGGTATTAAATGAAGATAAATCAAGATTAGTTAAAGACTTACAATTATAAAACATATTATACATATTTTTAACTTTTTCCGTATTAAAACTTAATAAATTAATCTCTATTAATGCGGAACAATTTTCAAACATCCTTTCCATTGTTGTTACGTTTGTTACCACAAACGAAGATAAATCAAGTTCTGCTAAAGAAGAACAACCTAAAAACATTTTATTCATATTGGTAGCGCTTTTAGTGTTCCATCCACTAATGTTTAAACTAACAAGAGAAGAACAATTTCTGAACATGTTACCAAAATATGTGGCATTTGAAACATCCCATTTACTTAAGTCTAATTCTAACAATGAAGAACATCCGGTAAATAAGCCATCCCAATCAGAATTGCTTCCACCAAAAGAAGTTATCCTTGATGTATCAAAATTAGAAATATCTAATTTAACCAAAGAAGAACAATATGCAAACATATTACTCATGCTAGTTAAACTACTAGTATCAAAAGTAGTTAAATCAAGCTCTATTAATGAAGAACAACCATTAAACATACCACCAGATCTTGACCCATAATATGAATCCCCATATCCAGAACCAAAACTAGTTACTGAAGAGGTATCAAACGAAGATACGTCAATACTTATTAACGATGTACAATGATAAAACATACTTTGCATGTTTGTTACATTTGATGTGTTAAAGTAATCATTGAAAGTAATATCAGTTAAACCAGTAAAAGACCTGAATAAATTAGAAGAGTTAGCTGGTGCCTGAACTTGAGTCTGTAAATAAATTTGTGTAAAGTCAATCCTT
>CAYSJY010000034.1:0-11459 GCA_964431705.1 uncultured Muribaculaceae bacterium
TTTTGTAAAAAAATTAAAAAAAATTAAAATTATACAGAAAAAGTATTTTTGATAAAAAAATAAATCAAAGAAAGTATTTTTATTTACGAAAAAAAGTTTTTTTGTAGTTTAAAATGAACAAAAAGGCTTTTTTTGCAATTTGCAAAGGAATTTAACATGTGGTAGTATGCCAATGAAGGAGGTAGAAATACATGTTAAAAGAGGGATACAAAATAATCCCAATGATTTATGATAGAATGTTTAAAGGGGTACTAACGAGCAAAGAAGCAAGGGGTTATTTAATAAGTTTAATAAGCAATATAACTGGAATAAAAAGGGAAGATATAAATAATAATTTAGTATTTAAAAATAATGAACAGCAGGTATTTGGGATAAGTGAGAAGAAAAAAATAACAGACATGGTAGTAGAAATAAATAATAACGTAATAAATTTAGAAATGAATAAGGACTATTATGAGGGTTTAATGGATAGAAATAATGAGTACATATCAAAGATAAGAGAATCATTAGTACCAGAAGGAGAAAGTTATAGTGATATACCAAAGGTAATACAAATAAACTTTGATAATTTTAATTATTATAAACCGGATAAGAGAATGGTAATAAAATTTGAAATGGCAGATGAAACTGGACTAAAAGAAGGGGTAAACTTAGAAAGTTATCACGTAATCTTGCCAAACGCAAAAGAAAAGTATTATAATGAAGGTAGCAAAGAAGAATTGGTAAGAGAGTTGATGATAATGATGGTTGAAAAAAATGATGAATTAGAAAAACTAATAAAAGATAATATGGAACTAAGAAAAGTAGGAGAAAAGATAGTTGAAATAAGTAATGATGAAAAATTACAAGGGTGGTATGATGAAGAAGAACATCAAAGGAAAGTAAGAAACTCATTAGTGGCAGGTGCAATAAAAAAAGGATGGAATGAAGGTAAAGAAGAGGGGTTAAAAGAAGGTAAAAAAGAAGGTAAAAAAGAAGGACTAAAAGAAGGACTAAAAAAGGGTGAAGAAAAAGGTTTTAAAAAGGCATTAGAAATGCAAAAAGAGGTAGCCTATAATTTATTAAAAGCTGGTGTATCTATAGATATAATACAAGAAGCTACTGGTTTAGATAAAAAAGAATTTTTAAATAAATAATAATTATAATTGACATTTGTAAATTAATAATGTATATTTAGATTATATTAAAAGCAATGATGAAGATTAGTAACTAATTGTATTTATTTAAAGAGAGTTATCGCTAGGTGTAAGATAATAATAAATTATTAGTGAATCTACTTTTGAGTCGAATGATAAAAACATTCGCGGGTAAAACCGTTATACTAATTAAGACTATCAAGAAGGATGGTACCGTGCATATTTGCGCTCCTTTATCTTGTTAGTTTTTTTTATTTTAAATGAGACTAACTATTAAAATTTACACACTTTTTAATAGAAAGTTATAGATTTAAAGAAGTAATGATAGAAAAAGATAGGAGGTATGTATGTTAAAAGAGTATTTATTGGATGAAAAATATGATGAATTAAAAGAAAGTGATGACCTTATTTATAAGGCTCTTGAGCTGACAATCATTTTATTTAAAGGAGATACTGATAAAGGTGGATATCCTTATGTTTTTCATCTATTAGATGTATATAGTAACGTTGATACGAAAGAAGCAAAAATAATTGCACTTTTGCATGATGTAATGGAACTTAAAAAAGTAACTAAACAAGAGTTGGTAAATATTGGTTTTACTTCTAAAATAGTCAATGACCTTGAGGTGCTAACAAGGACAAAGTCCATTGAGTATAATGATTATATCAATAACATAATTAAGTATGGTTCTAAAGAAGCTTTAGAAGTGAAATTAGCTGATCTTAAAAGTAACATCGATTTAACCAGGATTAAACATCCAAATGTTAAGGATTATGAAAGAGTAGAAAAAAGGTACACCCCTTCATATGAAAAAATATTAAATAGATTAAAGGAGATGGAATAATGATAGATATTAAATTAATAAGAGAAAATAAAGAATTGGTAAAAGAAAATATAAAGAAAAAATTTCAGGATCAAAAACTTCCTTTGGTAGATGAAGTTTTTGACATGGACATAAAGTATCGTAAGATAAAAACAGAAGCAGATGAAAAAAGAAGTAAAATTAACACGTTAAGTAAAGAAATTGGAAATTTAATGCGTGATAAAAAGGTAGATGAGGCTAATAAGATAAAAGAAGAAGTTGCTAAGATAAAAGAGGAAATTCCAGCGTTAGAAAAAGAAGAAGAAACCTTACAAGCTGAAATTAAAAAAAGAATGATGGTAATACCAAATATAATTGCAGATGACGTTCCTATTGGTGAAGATGATACAAAAAACGTTGAAGAACAAAGATTTGGAGAAGCTAAAATCCCTTCATTTGAAGTTCCTTATCACGCTGATATTATGGCTTCTTTTAACGGACTTGATAAGGAAGCAGCAGGACGTGTTAGTGGTAATGGTTTTTACTATTTAATGGGTGATATTGCCCGTCTTCATTCAGCGGTACTTGCTTATGCTAGAGATTTCATGATTGATAAAGGCTTTACTTACTGTATTCCACCGTACATGATTCATTCTGACGCGGTTGATGGAGTTATGTCTTTTGAAGAAAAAGAAGCTATGATGTATAAAATAGAAGGTGAAGATTTATACCTTATTGGTACTTCTGAACATTCTATGATTGCGAAGTTTAAAGACCAATTATTAAAAGAAAGTAATCTTCCAATTACCATGACATCTTATTCTCCTTGTTTTAGAAAAGAGGTAGGTTCACATGGGATAGAAGAACGTGGCGTATACAGAATTCACCAGTTTGAAAAGCAAGAAATGGTTGTTTTGTGTAAAAAGGAAGATAGTGAAGAATGGTATGATAGAATGTGGAGGTATTCTGTTGAATTATTTAGAAGTTTAGATATTCCAGTTAGAAAGTTAGTTTGTTGTTCTGGTGATTTAGCAGATTTAAAATATCGTTCGTGTGATATTGAAGCTTGGAGTCCTAGACAACAAAAATATTTTGAGGTATGTTCATGTTCTAATTTAACAGATGCACAAGCAAGAAGACTTGGAATTCGTTATAAAAAAGAAGATGGAACAAAAGAGTATGTTCACACGTTAAATAATACGGTAATTGCTCCTCCTAGAATGCTAATTGCATTTTTAGAAAATAACTTAAATGAGGACGGTTCTGTTAAAATTCCAGAAAAATTAAGACCTTATATGGGTGGAAAAGATAAGATAGAAGTTAAAGATGCTAAATAGTTAGCATCTTTTTTGAGTAAAATAAAAAGTGTAAAAAATACACAAAAAGTGTTGACAAGTGTATTTGATACGCATATAATAAGGATGTAAGGTAGATTGAAGGTGAAAACATGAGAGTAGGAAATAAACTATATCAAAATCAGGGTATCCATGTTATAAGTGCTATTTTTACGGTTTATGGCAATAGCACAAAGGTTTTATTAATAAAAAGGAAGAATGAACCTTATAAAGGAAAATGGGCTTTGGTTGGTGGAGCTTTATATAATAATGAATATTTAGAAGCTGGTGCAAAAAGAGAAATATTTGAAAAAACAGGTATTAATGATGTTCAACTTTATCAGTATGGTGTGTTTGATGAGTTGGGAAAAAATGATAGCGTTAACATGAGAATGGTTGCAGTAACTTATTTGGGGTTAATTGATGGGAAAAATACAAAGATAATAAAAGAAAATAAGAACACTACCGACGTATCATGGTTTGATATAAACGACGTTCCTAACTTGGCGTTTTCACACAATGAAATATTAAATAAAGAACTTGAAAAGTTAAGAGAATTAATATTAAAAAGTAATATTTTAAAAGTATTATTACCAAAAGAGTTTACGATGCCACAATTACAAAGTATATATGAGGGAGTATTAAATAAAACTTTTGATAGGAGAAATTTTAGAAAGAAAATACTTAGTTTAAACATTGTGGATGATACAAATAAAGAAGTTAGTATTAATGGTAATAAACCATCTAAACTATATAAATTTAAAGAAAAAATAGAAGATAAAAAGATATTTTAAAGCGTATTTTATAAAAATGCGTTTTTAAAATAAATTATATGTGTATAAAATACACAAGGAAGGAGAGGGTTAAATGATATGGCTTATGAGGCATGGATGTGATGATGAATCAAGAATAGGAGGATGGAGTGATGCAGAACTAACGAAAGATGGTATAAGACAAGTTAAAGAAGCTAAGATGTTTATTAAAAATAACGTAAATTTTAAAGACATTGTATCTAGTGATGTTAAAAGAGCAAAACAGACTGCTCAGATACTAAATGATGGGTTGAATAAAAAAATCATATACACATCATCTTTAAGAGAACAAAACAAAGGTGATTATAATGGTATTTTAAAAAGTACTTTAAAAAAAGATGATTACTTCTTAGATTATGTAAACATTTATGATACGTATCCAAAAGGAGAATCACTTATGGACTTATATTTTAGGATTGAAAATCTGTTATTGGTAATGGATAAGTGGGATAATGACTTATTAGTTACTCACCGTGGTGTTATAAACATGGTTTATTACTTGTTAAACAATAGAAAACCAGATATGTATAAGGATGAATTTGGTGTTAGGCATGCATCTATTCATAAATTAGATTTAAAAAGTAAAAAAATAGAAAGGATTTATTAATATGGAAAAAGTATCAATCAAAGAGCTAACCAAGATGAAAAATGAACTGGTGGAGTTAGAAAAAATCATAGGCGGATTTAAAGATAATGTTGAGGAATTAAAAAAGAATGATTTAGTTAAGAGTTCTATTGACGCGGATCATGAGTATAAAAAAAACTTGAGTGAAATTAAATTTTTAAAAAAGGAAATTCCATATCATACAATGCTTAATTGTGATCATTATTTTGTTATAAACGAGGTGAAATCAGAATTTGATGGACATCGTACTGATACGACGTATATTGTAACGTGCGTTAAATGTGGACTTACTAATAAACATATAAACGGTAATTATAATCCGTACTTCGATTTTAACGAGCCATATTTAAAAATGAACGAAATATACAAATCAAGTGGTTGTAGAGTTGTACATGGTTATTGTGATTATGATGAATTAGATTTTTACAAAGAAGAATATGATAAGTTTAAAAAAAGCTATCCTAATGCGAGTGATGATGACGTTGAAAAGCACATAGCGTTAGTAAAGGAAATGAAAGAAGGTAAGTCATGTTAGTATCAAAAATATGTTTAACAGGTGGGCCATGTGCTGGTAAAACATCCGCGTTATCGCTCATTGAGCAAGAACTTTCCGATATGGATTATAAGGTATTTATAATTGATGAGGTTGCAACAAGACTTATTAATGCTGGTATTAGGCCATTTGGTATTGATTCAATTAGCATGTTGAATTTTGAAGAAATAATGCTAAAACACCAGTTAATGGAAGAAGAAGCTTTTGAGAAAGTTGCTAACTTAATCAATAAAAAATGCGTAATTATATGTGATAGAGGGATTTTTGATATAAAATCTTTTATAAGTGATAATGAGTTTGATGAACTTTTAAAGAAGTATAATTTATCTAAGATATCTTTAATGGATAATTATGGAATGGTTGTTCATATGAATACCGCTGCTAAGGGTGCTGAAAAATTTTATACAACGGAAAATAATAAAGCTAGAAGTGAAGGAATTAAGGATGCCCGCATGAGGGATGATAAATGTCAGCAAGCATGGAGTTTTCATAGTAACTTAAAGATAATTGATAATTCTACTAATTTTAATGATAAATTAAAAAAAGTGATGGATAATATAAAAAATCACTTGGGAATAGAAACAAGAAACGAAAAAAAATACTTAATTGAGATGAATGATAACCTTTTTGAAATTTTAAAATCCATGGGCTGCGTTAAAGTTAAGATTAAACAAGTATATTTGAAAACAAATGATAATTATGAAATGAGATTAAGAAAAAGAACTCTTGATGGTGATAGTACGTATTATGTAACTATTAAGAAAAATTATAAAGGTAATGAAAAAGTAGTTACCGAAGAGAAAATAGATAGAAAAACTTATGAAAGATTATTACAACAGCGTGAAATAGTAAATGTTGTAGAAAAAGAAAGATTGTGTTTTGTTTATGATGATAAAATGTATAAATTAGATGTATTTAAAAATAAAACGTGTTTGTTAGAATCAGATTCTAATGCAATGGTACCTAATTTTATAAACGTAATTAAAGAAGTAACGCATGATGAGGACTATTACAACATAAATATTAAAGATGATGGGGTTAGTTTTATAAAAAAAAATAAACGTTTTGTATAATAAGAGATCATATATCTTAAATCCACCAAATAACCACGTTCTTTGAAATTTTTCTTACTTTCGACAAAAAACGTTTGTATTTTTCAATAAAATATGTTATCATTTTTTTTTACCACTGTTTTTTTGACAAAGGTAAAGTATTAAGAAAAATACATATATTATTATGTGGAAGGGAGAAAATATGACAGAATTAGCAAAAAAAAGAGTGGATACTAAATCTTCAAACGTATATGCATTTCCAAAAGTGGATTCTTTAGCTAATTATTTAACTAATTATGTTATTTCCAAGGAGACGTTTAATTTTTTCGGTAACTTTGGCGATTCTGAAACAGAATTATTATTAAGATATTATGATGACTCAAGAAAAAGAGCCGATATATTAGTAACTGAGGATGAATTTGTTGGTATTACGTTTGATAATTTAGATATCATAAAAAGTTTATTACAAGAAAACAAACTAACCAAAAGAAAAAAGTTGTAGTTTGTTTTTATTTTTAGATAAAGTTCAAAGTGGTTTAATAAAAATATGATATAATTAATAAAAAATAAAAAGAAGGATAAGGAGTATTGATATGGCAAACTTAGAGTATAGATACGGACCAATGAATTCAGGTAAAAGTATGTCTCTTTTACAAATGGCATATAATTATGAAGAAAATAATAAAAAAATATTGTTAGTTAAATCAGTCACTGATACAAAAGGTGGAGATTATTTAGTATCTAGAATAGGACCGAAAAGAAAAATCCAGATAAAATTAGAAAATGATGAAAGCCTTTTAAGTGATAAATATATTAATATGCTTAATGATATAGATGCTATATTGGTGGATGAAGCTCAGTTTTTGAAGACAAGCCAAGTGGAAGATTTATGGTTTATTGCTAAAGAAAAAAATATAGCGGTAATTTGTTTTGGTTTAAAAACTAATTTTAAATCAGAATTTTTTGAAGGTTCTAAAAGGTTATTTGAATTGTCAGATAAATTTAAAGAGTTAGAAACGATATGTTCATGTGGGGTAAAGGCTAGATTTAACGCCAGAAAAGTAGATGGCAAGTTTATTTTTGATGGTGATGAGTTGGTAATAGATGGAACTTATAAATCAGTAGAGTACGTACCGTTATGTTCTAAATGTTATTTAAACAAAGTATATCTTTCAAATAAAAAATCATAATAAAAATTTCATTATATATTAAGACGCTTATAATTATTTTTAAGTATTTTAATTTGCATTATTATTTTATGTTATTATATTTCCGCCAAAAATCCATTAATAATAAACATTAATATTATAAGTGTTATCTACAGTATTCGACAAAGTTATTAAAAAAAGAGGTTATAATGAAAAAGGTGATTTTTATGAATGTAATCGATACTGTAAATATAATAAATAAAAGTTATAAAAAGATTTATGAAGATTTTGATTTTTCTTTTACTTCTAATGAACCAGAAATAGCTTTTACAAGTGGGTATTATTATGATTTTTTTTGCTTATTAAACAGATTTTATCCTAAATATTAATGATTAAAAATGATAAGACGCATTGTGTGGCATTAATAGATGATGTCTTATATGATGCAACGGGTATTGTAAATGATGTAGATAAGTTTCATATTGAAACTGGTTGTGATATGGAATTCATTTATAAGTACTATGATTTTTTTAAAGGAACTTTTAAAAACGCCCTTTACAAAGAGATTACAAAAAATTACTTTAATAATGAAAAAAGTAATGTAAAAACTTTAAACAAAGTCCGTAAATATAGTATAATTTAAAAGAGGTGTTTTTTGTATGTTTAAAAATAATAAAATATTTATTCTTGGTTTTGCAAGAAGTGGTTATGAAGCTGCTAAATTTTTAATTAAAAGAGGAAATGAAGTCTTAATTAATGATGGAAAAGAAGAAAGTAAGGTAGATAAACAAAAAAAGGAAGAGTTGGAAAAACTTGGTGTAAAGTTTCATTTTGGATCTCATCCTGATGATTTGTTTGATTCTTCTTATGATTATTTAATTAAGAATCCAGGTGTTCCAATTCACCATAAATACGTTTTAAAAGCTAAAGAACTTCATGTTGAGGTAATTAATGAGGTAGAAATGGCTTATCGTTTGTTACCAAAGGATGTTACTTTAATTGGTATTACTGGTACAAATGGAAAAACTACTACTACCACACTTACTTATGAAATCATAAAAGAAGCAGGTATTAATTGTCATTTAGCGGGGAACATAGGATATCCATTATGTAGTTTTTTAAATAAATTAAAAGATGATGACGTAATTGTTATGGAAACTTCATGCCAGCAACTAGAAAACGTAAAAGAATTCAAACCAGATATTGCTGTTATGACTAATTTATCAGAAGCACACGTTGACTTTTTTGATAATGATTATCAAAAATACAAAGATGTTAAAACCAAGATATTTAAAAATCAAACTAACAAAGATGTTGCAGTGCTTAATTTAGAAAATGAAGAAGTACTTTTACAAACTAAAGATATTAAATCAAATAAGTTTTTCTTTTCTAGTGAAAAAAATGCTGATTGTTATTTAAAAGATAACATTATATATTATAAAGAAGAACCAATCATTGATACGAATAAGATGATAATAGTAGGTAAGCATAACGCTGAAAATGTAATGGCAGCGATATTAGTAGCTAAAAAGTTTAACATAAATAATGATGTTATTAGAAAAGTGGTTTACAATTTTAAAGGCGTAGAACACAGATTAGAATTTTGCGGAGAAGTTGATGGTGTTAAGTATTATAATGATACTGAAGCAACTAATATTAAGTGTACGCAAATAGCATTATCATCGTTTAATAAACCAACGGTAATAATATTAGGTGGCCTAGAGCGTGGTCAGGATTTTAATGAGCTAACACCATATATGAAAAACGTTAAGGCTGTTATTGCGATAGGACAATGTCGAAAAAGGGTTGAAGATTATGCAAATAGTTTAAATATACCAGTATATACTCATGAATTTTTAAAAGATGGATTTAAAGAAATCAAAAAAATAGTTAAAGAAAATGACGTTGTGTTATTATCTCCTGCATCAGCATCTTGGGATCAATACAAGGAATGTGAAATAAGGGGCGCTGAGTTTAAAAAATACGTAAAAGAGCTTAATTAGGCTCTTTTTACTTAACTATTTTAAATACATACCATAAATATAAAAAACTAAAACAAAATACAAAGTGAATAATATTTCAGTAAAATAAGATGTTTTTTGTATGTAATTATGATATAATCGAATAAGTAGAAAAAGGTGATTTTATGTTAAAACCAAGTTTTAAAGAAGCTAAAAAAAGAAGTAAAGAAGAAATTAAAATAATCAGAGATAAATATGTTATTCCAACGGAAGTGAAAAACGTAGGTTTAAATAAAAAGTATTATATAAAAACTTATGGTTGTCAGATGAATGAACATGATAGTGAGGTTATTTCTGCTATTTTAGAGGATATGAAGTATACTAAAACGGATGATTATTTGAATGCTGATATAATAATATTAAATACATGTGCTATAAGAGAAAACGCACATAACAAAACATTTGGTATGCTAGGTAGAATAAAGCATTTAAAACAAACTAAAAAAGATTTATTAGTTGGACTTGCAGGATGTATGTCTCAAGAAGAATCTGTTGTAGAAGAAATAATAGATAAGTATAAATGGATGGATTTTGTGTTTGGGACACATAATATATATGATTTACCTAACATATTAAAAAAACATTTAGAAAAAAAAGAATTAGAAGTTGAAGTTTTATCAAACGAGGGCAACGTAATAGAAGGTCTTCCTTCAAAAAGAGATTCCAAATATAAAGCTTGGGTTAACATAATGTATGGATGTGATAAATTCTGTACCTATTGTATTGTTCCTTACACGAGAGGAAAACAAAGAAGTAGAATGCCAGAAGATATAATAAATGAGGTAAAGGACTTAATAGAAAAAGGATATAAAGAAGTTACTTTATTAGGCCAAAACGTTAATGCGTATGGAAAAGACTTTAATGATAAAGATTATAAAATGGAAAATTTACTTGAAGATGTTGCTAAAACAGGCATACAAAGGGTAAGGTTTGTAACGTCTCATCCATGGGATTTTACTGATAACATGATTGATGTAATTGCAAAATATGATAACATTTGTAATTATATTCATCTTCCAGTACAATCAGGATCATCAAGAATATTAAAATTAATGGGAAGACGTTATACTAAAGAATCTTACATAGAATTATATAATAAAATAAGAGATAAAATAAAAGGATGTTCTATTACAACTGATATAATAGTAGGGTTTCCAGGTGAAACAAAAAAGGATTTTGAAGAAACATTAGATTTGGTTAGAACATGTAAATTCGATTCAGCTTTTACTTTTATATATTCTAAAAGAAAAGGTACACCAGCAGCTTTAATGGAAGATAATATAAGTAAAGAAGAAAAGCAAATACGTCTTTATAAACTAAATGATGAAATAAATAAATATGCGAAGATATTGAATGATAAATTAATTGGAAAAACCATTCCAGTGTTATTAGAAAGTGTAAGTGAAAAAGATAAAAGTATGTTAGCAGGTTATACTGACACAATGAAATTAGTAAACGTAAAAGCAGATAAAAAATACTTAGGAAGAGTCGTAAACGTTAAGATTTGTGATTCTAAAACCTGGAGTTTAGATGGGGAAATAGATGAATAATATTGAAATTAAAATAGATGAGTTATTTGACGAATTAGAAAAAACAAAATTATATAATGATTATGTTAAGGTAAAAGAATCCTTAGAAAATAACACTGAGATAATGAGTTTAATAAATAAAATAAAAAGATATCAGAAAGTAACCGTTAATAATGATGATAAATTAGTTAATGAACAAATAAAAGAATTATATAAAAAGTTAAATTCTTACCCAATTTATCAAAGTTATTTGATAATTAAAGAAGAATTAGAAGAAGAATTACTTATGATAAAAAGTGTTTTTGAAAGTACTTTTAATAACATGTTAAGTTTAAGTTAACTAATAATTGAAATGGGAACAAAGGAAAGTGGTATAGGTGAAAAAGAGGAAGATTTAACTGAACACCGTTTTTTTACATAGAAACGAAGTTCATATTATTAATCTT
>CAYSJY010000035.1:0-11351 GCA_964431705.1 uncultured Muribaculaceae bacterium
ATCGCTAATAATAAAATTAAAAGGACAACTACTACTTTAAGAAAATTCATTTCTCGTTTCATAGACATCACCCTCTTTCTATTCTTTTTAAAGAAAAAAAGGGAAAGCATATCTAACCTTTGGTTTTAGGTTACTCTCACATTAATTATTAGCTACAACTTCTTAAATTACCCTATAAATATTAAAAAAATAACTTTTTTATATAAGTTAGTAAAATAAAAGGTCAAGATTTATTTATCTTAACCTTTTTATTTCTTAATTTGATTTTGTAACACATTGTAAATCAATCTTGTTGGTTTCATAACAAACCTCAATCTCATCATATGAATCAAAGTCAAAACTAATATTAGAATATTCTTTATAAGCTTCTTTTGTTTCTTCGCCGTTTATAGTTATTGTTGCGTATGTAACATTAGCTCCACATGTTACGTTACTGTCGTTTATTTCACATTGGTTAACACCATTGTTATATACGCTTGCAACGGTTGAATCAGAAGATATATATATATTTAAAACATTAAGTTCTATTGATACAACAATAGCTATAATAACTAGGCAAAATAAACATATTAAAATTGACTCCTTTTTAATTTTTGTACTTGCAAGACGAGGTCTTCCTACCTTGTTTTTCTTTTCTTTTTTCATTATGAACTCTTTCCTTTCTCTATAACACTATTTTTTGTAATAGTATTTGTTTTAGTTGTTCCATCAATTGTGTATGATACGCTAAAATATATTATTCTTGTTGTGGTACTTTCTTCAAATATGATTGTATCTGCAAGACTACTTGCATCAAGTCCCACATAGCTTCCATTACCTATTTTATAAGCAATTTCGTTAACGCTTGCATTTTCACACGTAATATTATATTTAGCAGAATTTGAGTTAACCTCTACTATTTCTAACGTACAACTTCCACTAGGAGACGTAGTTGTTGTTTTTTCTGCTTTTAACGTTTTTGTAGAATATCTAGTTATCTTACTATTATTTGGATAATATACAACTTTAAAGGTTATGTCTTCTTGTAATTGTTCACTAGATAGTTTTACTTCATCAGTAGCTTTCTTTGTTAAAAGGGTCTCATAACTTGAATCTCCTACTTTATATTGAATAGCTTTTATACTAGCATTATCACAACTGGTTGTATATGTTATTCCAGAACTAGTTTTAGTAAGAGATGTAAACTCACAAGAACCAGTTGCATTTTTAACTACGGTTATGTTAAAAACGGCTTTTAAATTACTTCCGTCATTAGTTCTTGCAATTATCTTAGTTTCACCTTCTTGTACACCAACGACTTTACCGTTTTCATCAACGGTAGCAACAGTTTCATCTAAACTTTCATAAGTAATTGATTTATCAGTTGCACTAGCAGGTAAAATTGTTAAATAAACTTTCCTTGCAGTTTCTTCTTTTAACGTTATATCTTCTATTAAAGGACTTATTTCCTCAACTAATATTTCTTCTTCACTGTTAGTGCTGTTTAATGAGGCAGCTAAGTTTAAGTTTTTAAATCCAAATAAAGTACCATAACCAAATATCAATAATAATAGTACGAAAACAAATGAAAAACTAGCGATAATTAATGACTTTCTTTTGGTTTTACTATCCGCAAGACGAGGTCTACCAACTTTAGGTTTTTCATCTTCTTCAAATCCCAAATATTCTATTATATCTTTTTTTATTTTTTTCATAAACACCACGTCCAATTGTTACTATTATCTAATTAAATCTTATCATTAAAAATATTCCCAGTAAACAAAAATATATACCTTGTGTAAAGCTTTTTGACAGTAATAAAAAACAAGCTTATGCTTGTTATGATATAAAATCTATAAGTACTGGTCCTAAGATAATAAGTAAAATAAGTGGTATGAAAAATATTACTGAAAAAATACTTATTTTATTTGGAATCTTATTTATTTGTTCTTTTATGTCCATGACTTGTTTATCTTTTAAAAAATCTAATTGGTTATACATGGTTTCAATTATACTATTACCAAAAAGGTTAGATTGCTCCATGTTTAATATTATGTTATTTACCGTTAAGCTTGGTATTCTAGTACTCATCAACGATAAAGCCTCAGTAAGTGATTTACCAAAATTAACTTGTTTTAACGTTTCTTTAAATTCATCAGATATCTCAGAGTCTATGTATTTACAAGCCATCTTAATTGCGTTTTCTAAGTTTCTTCCAGATTCTAAAGCAAGAGTTAAAACTTCAAAGTAATAATAAGCTTCATTATCAAGTTTTCTTTCTCTTTTTTTAAGTTGTTTATCAATCATAAAATAACCAACTAGTAAATACCATACAACGGTTGTTATTGGTGCTAAAAGAGCTCCATAATCAAAGAATATAAACACGATTACAAAAACTAAAAGTGAAGTGTAGAATCTAAGATTCATAAAATATTCAACCGTAAATTTTTTTGATACACCAAATTGATTTATTTTATTGCTTATTTTTTTTATCTCTTTTTCACGATAAATACGAGCGATAAAAGATCTTTTTTCTTTCATTAGTTAAACCTCACTTTCATTATCCTACTTACAATAAACGCATATAAACAATAGATAACTATTATGATAAATAATAGTATGTTACCTATACTCGTGTTTATTAAAGAATCAAAATAACTTGAGTTTAACATCATGATTACTATAACAAATACAAATGGCATGATAAGTAAAATCTTACTTATCATATTGGCAGAAGACGTAAGTGATTTCATTTCCTGCTTTAGTTTTCTTTTATTAAATAACATTTTTTCAATTGAAGAAAACACGTTTATAATATTACCACCGGTCTTGTTTAAAATACTAAGAGAAGAGGTTATGTAACTTACTTCTTCTGAATCAATTCTCTTTGAGAACCTTTCAAAAACAACGTCTAAAGAAAGACCATAACTTATCTCTAAGTGCATTTTTTTAAATTCCTGACTAATTGGTCCTTTTAATTCACGAGAAACTATTTCAATTGCTTGCATGGTACTTCTACCCGATCTAAAAGCATTATTCATTATTATAATAGCATTTAAAAGGTCTTGTTCGATTTGTCTTTTTTTAATAATATCATATATTTTAAAATATACATCGATGATAAAGAAACCTATCAAGAATGATATTAAGATATCTAAAAAACTAGGAAGTACACCTTCTATTATTCTTGAAAAAGAAACAATTAAAATGAAAGTGATAGCAATTAAAAACTTATTTGATACATAATCCATTGTACAAACTGTCTTTTCATTTTCATAAGTTATATATTTATTGTACTTAGATGCATACTTATTTAAAAATACTGACTTTTTTAAAAGGATTGTTATTTTATTAACAAGCTTAATATATTTATCATGGATAAAATCAAACAGTGAGACTGTATCATTTTTAATTGAATCAATACCATACTTTGCTATCCTACGTTCTAATTTTAAACTGTTATTATAAATAATCAGATAAAATATTATAAAAGCAAGTATTATCATTATAATTGTTTGAATTATAAATACGTTCACAACCAATCACCTTCTTACTTTTTAAACTTAAATATATCATCTAAATCGGCAATACCTTTACTTTTTATTTTCTTAAGTACAGATGGAATTCTTTTCCTTAAATCAAAAGCCCCATCTACTTCCGCCGCATCAGTTAAACCAATTTGTTTAAAACTAAATATTTCTTCTAGTTTGATAATATCATTATCAAAACCATCAACTTCACAAATACTAGTTACCTTTCTTCTTCCGTCAGATAAACGAGATACGTTTATTACTAAATCAATTGCGTTTTCAATGTATTCACGAATAGCCTTAATTGGTATTTCCATACCAGCCATTAATACCATTGTCTCTAACCTGTTTAAAGCATCTAAAGGACTATTAGCATGCATTGTTGTTAATGAACCATCATGTCCAGTATTCATAGCTTGAAGCATATCAAAAGCTTCTTTTCCACGAACTTCTCCAACAATTATTCTATCTGGTCTCATACGAAGTGAGTTTATAACTAAATCACGAATCGTAATTTCCCCCGTACCCTCATAATTGGTAAGTCTTGTTTCTAAACTAATTACGTGAGATTGATTAAGTCTTAATTCTGCGGCATCTTCAATTGTTATAATACGTTCATGGTCTCCTATAAATGAAGATAGTGCGTTTAAAAGCGTTGTTTTACCTGCTCCTGTTCCACCACATATTATAATGTTTAACTTAGCTTTTACCGCCGCATCTAAAAACCTAGCCATGTAAGGTGTCATTGCACCAGTTCTTAAAAAATCATCAACCGTTTCCATGTCACGTCTAAATTTTCTTATGGTAAGTACCGGCCCTTTAAGTGATAATGGAGGTATTACCGCATTAATTCTTGAACCATCATTTAGCCTTGCATCAACCATTGGATTTGCCGTATCAATCGTTCTACCTAATGGTTGAACGATTTTTTGAATAGTTCTTATGATATGTTCATCATTTATAAATGATACAGAATCATCCTTACTTATTTGCCCATCTATTTCTACGTATATCTCATTTTCTCCATTAACCATTATCTCAGTAATATTAGGATCTTCTAAAAGCTCTGTAATTGGTCCATTACCATTTATCTCATTATCAATTAAGTTAAATATGTGACTACGTTCTAAATTAGTTAAATCATATCCAAGTAAAGCTTTATCAATTTCATCATTTATATACTCGTGTAAAAGCTTATTATCTGGTATTTTATCATCTATTAAATTAGAAATAATAGTATTTCTTAAATTATCTAAAAGTTCCTTATCCTTAAACACGTCATAATCAGCGATTGACTTTGTAGATACTTTTTCTTCTTTAACATCAAAAGCGTTTAATAAATTACTCTTTTTCATCTTTTTCTACCTCCACCTTTTTTGGTTTAGACTCAAGCAATGCATTAGCGATTCTAGTAAAATTCATAATATCGCTTTTTTTAGCAGATCTTATCTTTTTATTTAAAGTTAGTATCTCACCATTAATAACGTATTTATCGATGTTTTTTATGTAAAATGATTTATCAATCGTATAATCGATGTTATGTTTTATAATATTTTTTATATCAAATAGTGAAAAATAATCTTTCCCCGTGTCTTTAGAAGAATTAAATACCACTATATAATTATTAACGTTCGTATCCTTAAAGATTGATATCATACTTCTTGCGTTTTTTAAATCAACTGGATCGTTTGTTACCATAAATAATATGTTATCACTTTTATCAAGTGCTTCTAATAAAACAGAATTTATTTGATGTGAGGTATCAATTAAGATAACATCATATCGATACATTGCAGAAGATATAACTAATTCTATGTATTTAGCATCAATTTTAAGTGCGTTTCTTGGATCCTTAGGTGATGATAAAACATCTATTTTATCATTATATTTACAAACGTAATCACCAATTTCTTTAAAACGGTTATTAGACATATCATCAACTACGTTATATATCGTTTTTTCATTATCAACATCAAGACTAACTGCTATTCCACCGGTATTTAAATCTAGATCCATGATAAGTACTTTTTTACCTATCATGCTATAGATTCCTGCTAAATTAAGTACGTTTGTTGTTTTACCAACACCACCCTTACACGAAAACATCGTAATTACTTTTGCTGCCACACTTTTCATAATTAAACACCCTTTTCTATTATTTTTTCATCATTTTGTAAATAACCTGTATAACTACTTTTTTCAGTATAAATCTCCTTACCTATTATACTTCCAAAAAAACCTTTAGTAGATTTACTTATACTTACGTTTATCGTTTCGTTTTCCTCATCTATATCAATCGTATAACTATCTACGTCACTATCATTTTTATAAATTAAAGCAACCATGTTGTTATATGGTTCATCATCTAAATGACTAAGACCATAATCAATTACTAAATAAGTAATATTATCTAACTTTCTTTCATTATATCTTGCAAAAGACAAATCAACCATAAAAGCTCCAACCATTATAAAAACTGGTACAAATATCACAAAGATAGCTAAAGCTTGACCTTTATTGCCTATTTTATTCATTTCTTACCACCCGATTAACTTCAACGTTAAAAACGTTTTTTAAAACATAAGAAAAACCAGGAGTAATAGGTTTTATTTCTTTAGAAGTTGAAATATTTACATATTCACCATCAATTTCAATACTTAAATTAACATCACTTAAATCAAGTTCGTTTTCAATATCTTCAAGTGTTTTTCCTGACTGATATAAAATAGTTACGTCTTGTGTTATGCTTTCTAAATCACTTTTAGTAGATATTACCCTTGCAAAATCAATAATACAAAACATAAGTATTAAAGTAACGGGAAGGATTATAACAAACTCAACTAAAGCTTGACCCCTTTGATTTTTCAACACTTATCACCAACCCTATTATCATGTTAATTATAGCAAAAGAAGACGAATATTACAATCTAAAAAAATAGAAAATAATACTACTTTCTATTTTTAAATATTGTATAACCAATAAGTCCCACTATGATAATAAGCATTCCAATAATTAACATGCCATTATTATTAGTATTAGATGCTTCATTTACAATTGATAACGTTAAAAAATAATCAGAACAATGATCTATTTCAAATGATACATAACCATTTTTTACTAATACATTATCATCAACAAGTTCTATTTCATTAGTATCTTCATCATAGTAATATAATTTAAGTCTTTCACCATCATTAAAATTATTAACGGGTACTTTTATTGTTGCTGTGGTAGGTAAAATACCATGATAATTAAAAGATATGTATTCTTTTATAATATCACTTGAAATTAAATTATTTATTTTATCTTCATTAGGTGATTCAAAATTAATTGTCATATCAAATTCTAAATCACTTTTATTATATTTATTTTTATCAAAACTCCAAGAATATAAAAACTCTCCGTTTTTATCTTGAATAAACATAACCCTATCTTTTGTTTCAGTTTTTATTAATTTTTCTGAGGCACGGATACTGCTTATGCCAGCAAAAGAAAGGAATATTGCTAAGAAAATAATTAATATTTTTTTCATAAGCACGCCTCCTTTTAGTTACATAAAACTTAATAAACTTACTAATAAATTAAATATAGCCATTATTAATACACTGAGTGTAAAATTTTTTGTTTTCCAATATGAATTAGAAACGATCATCATGGTTGAAATATAGCACAAAGACGCCATAATATTATTAAAACTCATACTTGTATAAACGATGTTAAAGAAAAAGTAAAATAACGAAGAAAAAATTATAAAAATCCATTTTTTATCAATTATGTCTCTTACTGCTTTTCTAAATATAATACCTTCTATTATTGGATAATACAAACATGTTAAAAACATTATTATTAACGGATTTTGCTTAAATATGTTAAGAAGTGAATAATCATTTTCTGACGTTTCTTTTATATTAAATAAAATTCCTACAACAGCATTAATAATAATCATTGATAAAAGTATATATATAACATTTAATACTATTGTTTTTATGTATTTTTTCAAATTTTTTCCTAAATCTTTAAAATCATTAAAAAAAGTATCTTTATAAATTAACATTAATATTATTGCATACGCAAAATATACTAATATGCTAATAAAATTTAAGTTAGTAATAGCCTTAACTACATATGGTAAAATAAAATATGATAATATAATTAAAATAGATTTAATAGATAAATTATTTTGTGTATTTTTTTTAGTTTTCATAACCCTCCTCCATTATTTTCATTTTAACAAACATAAAAAAAAAATTCAACAAAAAAAAGAAAGACCCGTAAATAGCCTTTCTAAAACAAAACTAAATCCATCTAAGAAGTGATCTAATCCAACTCATAAATAGTCCTCCTTTCTCACCAACTCAACAACCTCTTCTACGGTATTAAAACAATACCTTTCCACACTTAAAATATAACATAAATACACAAGAAAAACAATTTACAACAGTTATACAAAAAACTTAAATACTTTCTATTATAATTATATGTATATTTTAAGCTTTGATGAAAAATAAAAAACTAGTTAATTGCAACTAGCCTTCGATACTGCTAGTTTTTTCATCAAATAAAATTAATAGAATATTATTTCTGTACTAGCAAATACATACTAATAATTTTACATCTATATAATATCATTAAAGAAAATATACGTCAATTATTTTTGTTTTTAATTATTGTATAAAATATCAGTAATAATAATATCAATAACATAAGAATTATTATTAAACCAGTTTTATTTGTACTATTATATGCTTCTCTTACAATTGATAACATATAAAATTTCACCACCTTGTTATAGACAATTACACATTATAGCATAATTAAAAAATAATGGAAGATTAGATTTTTTTAATATATAAACTTTTTTAAAACATAAATAATGTTTTTTTATAATATGTAAAAAGGCTTTATATTAAGGTTTAATTAATATATAATTATATTGGTGATAACATGAAAATACTAATTATCTCTGATATACATGGCAATTATGACAACTTAAAAAAAGTTATAAAAGAAAATAATTTTGATAAGTTAATAGTTCTTGGAGACTTGTTTAATTATGGGTTTTATTCAGATGATTTAAAGGATAATAATATTATTAACTTATTGCAAATTTATAAAGATAAGTTAATTTTAATAAGAGGAAATTGTGATTATTATATAAATTATGAAGATTTAGGGTTATTCGCTCATGATGTAATTACCTTACCAATAAATAATCATAATGTAACACTTACCCATGGTAATAAATATTCTAAAGGATTTCTTCCAGATTATCATGGCGATATATTTATGCAAGGACATACACACGTTCCTTTGTTAATGAAAGAAAATAGCATAGTGTATGTAAATCCTGGTAGCATAAGTAAGCCAAGAGGTGGAGCAAGTAAATCATATGCTATGTTTGATGATGATAAGATTACAATTAAAACAATAGATAATGACATAATAAAAGAAATGAAAGTTTAATTTTTCATTTCTTTTATAATTTTATATTCATCTTTAGTAATAGAATATGAAAGCATATCATTTCTAATACCAGCTTTATCAACGTATCTTGCTTTTAAAGTACCCTCATACTTCATACCACACTTTTGCATTACCTTTCCACTTGCAGGATTTTCTGATAAATGATTTGCACATATAACATATGCATCACACTCATCAAATAAATATTTCATTACTGCATCTAAGCATTCAGAAGCATAACCTTTATTCCAATAATTCTCACCGTAGCAATACCCGACTTCACAAACACCAAACTCTAAAAGTCTTTTAGAAACTACACTTATTGAACCAATTATTTCTTTAGTATCTTTTATTTCAACAACCCATTTATAAGTATCTATATCAACATAACTTTTTATCCATTCTTCTAATAAACCTTTAGTTTCATTAACATCCTTATGAAGACTCCAAGTAACATACTTACAAACATTGGGATTACTACCCCAATTATTATATATATCATTTGCATCTTCTAACTTAAACTTTCTTAAAATGAGTCTTTTAGTTTCCAACTTTTTAGTACCTTTATGTATCAATATAATTCGTCCACCTTTAATTTATATATCTTAATTATTTTCATGTTCTTTATTTTATCAAAAGTACTATTATCATAAATAACATCGTTAATTACACACATCATGTGATACCAATCATTATCATGTGCAAAAACGACGTTAACACCTTTTAAAGAAACATCTTTTAATAATTTATTTTTAAGGGTTTCATCAACTTTGAAACCATTTTCTAATAAATAACGTTCAAAACAAGACTCATCATTGTAATTTTCGCCTAATTCTTTTTTTACAACATCATAATCTTTGTTCAATGCCTTAGAAATACTTCTTATTACGCACGTTCCTTTTTCATCACTTGGGTTATAATACACTACTTTCATAAAATCATCCCCTTACTATTATTTTATATTTTTTCTATATTCATCTTCTAATATTTCCATTAGGATAACATCATGATACTTACCATCTAAAAAGTAAGCTTCATGCCTTGTTCCATATTCTTTAAAACCTACCTTTTTATAACAATTAATCGCTCTTTTGTTAAACGAAAATACTTTTAAATTAACGTTATGCATGTTTTGGAAATTAAAGGCATAGTTTAATAATAAGTTTAAAGCATCCTCTCCATATCCTTTTGACCTTTTACTTTCTTCTCCAATAAAAATTCCTACTGTTGCATGCCTATATATTCTATCGATGTTCATTAAAGAACAATTGCCTAAAAGTTCATCAGTTTCTTTTTCTACGATTGCAAAGTTAACGTCTCCATTTTTACCAGCGTTTAAAATCCAATCCTTTTCTTGTTCTACGCTTATAATTCCAACCGTATTACCTAAGTTGTCAGTAACACTTCTGTCTGATAACCATTTAACGTATTTTTCTGCATCTTCAGTATGCATAACTGATAAATAAACTTTTTCTCCAACAAACTTTTTTACATATTCCATTTATATCACTCCTTACATTGTTTTACTTTTTCCTAAATAGTATTCTTTCATTTCATTAATTAAATCATTAGCTACCTCTTTAGATAATTCATGATTTTGTAATATTTTTAAAACATCATCATACCCGTTTACTTGAATTAAATATTTTACTAGTAAATATGACAATATATAACCATTATAATCATCATTTACAAACTTTTTACCATGCTTTAGCTTACTTAAATTAGGAATGTTTTTAAAAGATTTAAACTTATTTAAAAAATTATCAAAATCATCATCATTAAATTCTCCAGATAAGTTTTGGGCAAGACCTTCATCTAACCAAACAACTCTTTTAGAGTTATCATTTTTTATAATATATTCTAAATAAATTACGTGTGTTAATTCATGAAAAATCATATGGATTATTCTTTTATAAAATATACTATTTTTTTTAACATTTGGATTAATATAAGCGTTAATCATCCCATTATCAAAAGTTCCAGTTGCATATTTTGGTAAATCATCAACACTAACACCCCTAATATCTGCAACAAAAGTTTTAAATTTATCTTTATCATCAAATAAATTTACTGTTACACATCTAAAACCATCAATCTTAAAGAAATCATATATTTCTTTAGTTTTGTATCCTGATACTTCAATCATATCTTTTACAATATCAACCAAAGAATCAGAAAAGTTAATAATAAAATATTTATTTTTTTGCTGTTTCACTTAACATTCCTCCTTTTATAAATCATAAACATAAACGTTCTTTAGATAAACTTTATCTTTTATTATAAACTTACTTTCGTCATTTTTTTACCACCAATTTTTTTATAAAAGTTGTGTTAAACTTTATGACTGATTAATGGTATTCAGCATAAGCAATATT
>CAYSJY010000036.1:0-11254 GCA_964431705.1 uncultured Muribaculaceae bacterium
ATAGATAAAGTAGATATTATATACGAAGTAATAGATGCTAGAATTCCTTTATCTTCTAAAATAAAAGATAAAGATATAGATGCTTTGATTAATAAAAAACCAAGGATTCTTATCATGAGTAAATCTGACTTGTGCGACTTATCTAAAACTAATTTATGGATTAATTATTATGAAAATAAGGGATATAAAGTTGTTTTAGTAGATTTAATTAATAATAAAGGGGTAAATAAAATTCTTGACTTAACTAATTTATTATTAAATGATTTAGATAAAAAAAGAGAAGCTAAAGGACTTAATAAAAGACGTTATAGAGCTTTAATTATTGGTATACCAAACGTTGGAAAATCAACGTTAATAAATCGTTTGGTAGGTAAAAAAGCAACTGTAGTGGGAAATAAGCCTGGTGTTACAAAATCACTTTCTTGGATAAGAATAAATAATAACGTTGATTTACTTGATTCTCCAGGTATTCTTTGGCCAAAACTTGAAAATGAAAATGAGTCTTATAATTTAGCAAGTTTTTCGGCTATTAAAGAAGAGGTGCTTCCAAAAGGTAAAGTCGCATGTTATATATTAGATTATATGTATAAAAATTATAAAGATAACTTAAAAGAAAGATATGGAATTGATAATTTTAATATAGACGATGTTATCCCAACTTATGATATAATAGGTAAGAAGCGTGGTTGTTTACTGCGAGGTGGAGAAGTTGATTACGATAAAGTATCTAACTTAATAATAAATGATTTGAAAGAAGGACGTTTAGGTAAAGTAACGTTTGATGAGGTGAAGTAAAATGAATAATCAAGTATTTATAAAGGATTTAACTAGTGAAGAGCAAAATGAAATATTAAAATTTATATGTGATAAGTTTACTATAAATGATCTTGAAAAGTTTAAAAAATTTTATAGTGTTATGATAGAATATATAAAAAAAGTAAGGAGAAACGTTCCAACTTTTTGTGAGAACGTAAATCAAATAATTGAATTATTAGATAATTGCAATTATGATAATGATCAAATAATTGAGATGTTAACTAAAGAGCCTTCACTTCTTCATGCTAATAAAAATGATTTGTTTTGGCGTATATTAATTTTAGGAAAGGTTCATGATACTAAAAATGGTGGAACGGGAAGGGATGTTTATTTAGTGCAAAATCCTAGAATATTAAGAATATCACAAGATTTAATGTATTCACGAATAAAATATTTAGAAAGTGACATTGGTAAACAATACTTAAGAAAAGACCAGAATCCAACAGTAAGACAAATTACTAAAATAACAAATGAGGAATTTAAAAATTCATACGGAATTGATAAAGATATTTTAATAAAAACATACCCTTTTGATAATAATGCACAACTTGATGTTGTATCATGGAAAGAAAATAAAGAGTTATTAAATAGTATTTATAATAAAGGAACAAAATAAATGGATCTATATAAATATGAAAAAGATCTATGGGATAAAGGATATGAAAACGTAGCAGGCTGTGATGAAGCAGGTCGTGGTCCTTTATTTGGTCCAGTTGTTTGTGCATCAGTTATTCTTCCTCATGATTTTAAACTAGAAGGATTAAATGATTCTAAGAAGTTATCTGAGAAAAAAAGAGAAGAGTATTTTCCTATAATTATGGAAAATGCTTTATCGGTTGGCGTATCTATTATATCTGCTAAAGAAATTGATGAGATAAATATATATGAAGCATCTAAAAAAGGAATGCTTGATGCAGTAGATAAGCTAAAGATTAAACCAGACTTTATAATAACTGATGCTATGCCTCTTGACGGTTTTACAAATACTCCTTACCAAGCTATTATAAAAGGTGATGCAAAAAGTATATCTATTGCAGCAGCATCTGTTATTGCGAAAGTAACTCGTGATCATATTATGTATGAAGAGGATAAAAAACATCCAGAGTATGAATTTTGTAAACATAAAGGATATCCGACAAAAAAACACATTGAACTTTTAAATAAATATGGTATAATTGACGGATATAGGCATACATATGGTCCTGTAAAGAAATATTTAAGTGAACATAATAAATAGGAGGCATTATAATGTGTAAAAACTTGGTCATAGTAGAATCTCCAACTAAAACTAAAGCAATAGAAAAATATTTAGGCAGTGATTATAAAGTGGTATCTAGTAAGGGTCATATAAGGGACTTAGCAACTTCTGGTAAGTTTGGTTTGGGAGTTGACATAGAAAATCATTTTGAGCCTAACTACGTTGCTATTAAGGGCAAGAAAAAAGATATTACGGCTTTTAAAAAAGATGCTAAAACATCTAAAAAAGTTTATCTTGCAACTGACCCGGATAGAGAAGGAGAAGCGATATCTTGGCATTTAAAAGATGCTTTAGAGCTTTCAGATGATGAGTATGATAGGGTTGTTTTTAACGAAATTACTAAAGATGTTGTAAAAGATGCTTTTAATCATCCAAGGAAAATAGATGATGATTTAGTACATAGTCAGGAAACGAGAAGAATATTAGATAGAATAATAGGTTTTAGATTAAGTAAGTTAATGCAGTCTAAAACCGGTGGTAAATCAGCAGGTCGTGTTCAGTCTGTTGCCTTAAAATTAATTGTTGATCGTGAAAGAGAAATAGAAAATTTTAAAGAGGAAGAATACTGGAGTATAACGGCTTTATTTGATAATTTAGAAGCAGATTTAGACACCATTGATGGTAAAAAAGCAGATTTAAAAACGGAAGAACAAACTGATAAGGTACTAAACTCATTAAGTAAAGATTTTAAGGTTGTAAACTTTGAGAAAAAGCTAAAGAAAAAATCCTCAAAATATCCTTTTATAACATCAACCTTACAACAAGAAGCATCGACTAAGCTTGGTTTTAGTGCTAAAAAAACAATGCAGATAGCACAAAAACTATATGAAGGAATTGACATAAAAGATGATACGGTAGGTTTAATTACTTACATGAGAACTGATTCGGTAAGGTTATCTGAAGAATTTACTCAAAGTGTTTTTGCATACATAAATGAAAATTATGGAAAAAATTACGTTGGATACGTTAAGAAAACAAAGAAAAAAGAAAACGTGCAGGATGCTCATGAAGCTATTCGTCCGTCTAGTATAAATAGAAGTCCAGAAAGTATAAAAGAATATTTGTCTAAAGATGAGTATAAATTATACGAAATGATTTATTATAGAACGCTTGCATCACTTATGAATGATGCTAAGGTAAATCAATCTACTTTATCTTTAGAAAATAATAATACCGTGTTTAAGGCAACCGGCCAAGTATTAGTATTTGACGGTTATTTAAAAGTATATGCAAAATTTGAAACTAAAGAAGATAAGATAATACCAGAGTATAACGTGGGTGATGTTTTAACGTCAAACGAAATAGTTAAAGAACAACACTTTACAAAACCTCCTTCAAGATATACAGAAGCTAAGTTAATTAAGGCAATGGAAGATTTAGGAATAGGAAGACCTTCTACTTATGCATCAACCATTACCACACTAACTCAAAGAGCATACGTTAAGATAATTGAAAAAAAGCTTAATCCAACTGAAATTGGTATTGAAACAAACGATAAATTACAAGAATATTTTAGTGATTTAATAAATGTTAAATATACCGCTAAAATGGAAGAAGATTTAGATAAAATAGCGGAAGGTAAGAAAGTGTGGTATAAAATTTTGGATGATTTTTATAAGGAATTTGAACCAGAAGTAGAAAATGCTTTTTCTAAAATGGAGAAAAAAGAAGATGAAAAAACTGGAGAGGTATGCCCTAATTGCGGTAAAGATATGGTTATAAAAAACGGAAGATATGGTAAGTTTGAAGCGTGCTCTGGGTATCCTGAGTGTAAGTACATAAAGCAAAAAGAAAAAAAGCCTTTAGTTGAGGTTTGTGATTGTCCTAAGTGCGGTGGTAAAATAGTTGAAAGAAAAACCAAAAAAGGTAAGATTTTTTATGGTTGTGGCAATTTTCCTAAGTGTAAAGTTGCGGTATGGGATAAACCAACTGGAGAATTATGTCCAGAGTGTCATAGTCTTCTTGTAACTGATAAAGATAATAATGTTAAATGTTCTTCTTGTGATTATAAAATATAAATTTTTACACACCAAACAATTGTATCTTTACTTTTATTAGATAATATGATATCTTTAATTAGTCAGTAAGAAAATATGTAGTTTAAATAATCTGATTTATTTATTATGAATATAATATTATCGATAAAAGAGGTTGATTACGTTGAGTTTAATGAGTAGGATATATAAAGATAAAGGATTTATGAGTGTTGCTAAACCTATTTTAGAGCATAAAGAGTTTTTAAAAACAAAGTCAATTGTTCATCATGGGAACACTAGGTATAATCATTCAGTAAGGGTTTCTTACGTTGCATACAAGTTATCTAAAATGCTTGGTTTTGATACAGAATGTACCATTAGAGCAGGGGCACTTCATGATTTTTTCTTGGTAAGAGATGATAAAAACATTGCTAGGTCTACTAAAATGTTAATTGAACATCCTACACTTGCTAAGGAAAATGCTATTAAGTATTTTGGAGTAAATGAAAAAGAACAAAACATAATAGAATCTCATATGTTTCCGATATCATCGGTTGCACCAAAATATAAAGAAGCATGGATTGTTACTTTATCAGATAAGTTGGTAGCAATGTTTGAGGGTGCTGGTTGTGCTAAAACTCAAATAGGTGTTTGGATGCTTTTCTTAATTAATTTTATAAGATAAAAAATACATAAGCAAAACCTTATGTATTTTTTTAATTTAGTATTTTAAATAAAACATTATATATAATAGCTAGTATAATAAAAATAATACCTAAAATAAAGTATTTATAATTTTTAATTTTATTATTATTATTTTTCAATTACATCACCTTTAAAAAAAATGGCGTCCTCGGCGCGATTCGAACGCGCGACCCCTCGCTTAGGAGGCGAGTGCTCTATCCAGCTGAGCTACGAGGACATAAACTAATTATAACATAAAATTTTATAATATGAAACTTTATGTTTATCATTATAAGTGATATAATTAATATGTATTTTGTTATGAGGTAGGTAAATATGAAATTAGCGGTAGTGTTATCCGGCGGTGGTGCAAAAGGCGGATATGAAATAGGGGTATGGAAAGCACTTAGAAGGTTAGATATTGATTATGATATAGTAACTGGTACTTCAGTTGGTGCCTTAATAGGGGAATTGATGGTGCAAAAGGACTATGATAAAGCCCTTAAACTCTGGTATTACATGGACTATAATAAGGTTATGGACATTGAGATAAACGAAAGATTTAACACTAAGAAAGGTAAAGAAGAAATCGTTAAAAAATATGCTAAAGGCGCTATACACGGTGGAAGAGAAGCTGTTGGCTTAAGAAAAATAGTAGATGATTTATATGATGACGAGAAGTTTTTTTCTTCAAACGTTGATTATGGGTTGGTAACTGTATATTTTCCTTCTTTTAAGCCTAAATATGTTGTAAAATCTAAATTAAAAAAAGACGAGGTAAAAGATTATTTAATGGCCTCAAGTGCCTGTTTTCCAGCTTTTAAAATGTACAAAATAGGTAAAAGTTCTTTTATAGACGGTGGCTATTATGATAATTTGCCAATTAATTTAGCTATTAAGCTTGGGGCTGACGAGATAATAGCGGTAGATACTGGTGCAATTGGTATAAAAAGAAAAGTTCAAAATAGTAAGGTTAACATAATTAACATAAAACCCAAAAATAATATTGGAAATTTCTTGGCATTTGAAAAAAAGTATGCAAGACGTGCAATTGCCTTTGGATATAATGATGCGATGAAAGCATTTAATCAGTTAGAAGGTGATTTATATACTTTTAGATTAGGTTCTTTAAAAAGAAATTATGACCGTAACATAGAATGCTTTATGAATAATTTTAAGAATTATTCAAAAGATACAATTAGTAAATTAAGGTATAAAAAAATACTAACTAAAAACAACATAGCTGCGTTTAATAAGATTTTAGAAAACACTGCAAAAGCTTTTTTAATAGACGAGGTAAATATTTATCGAACTTCATTTTTAAACATGAAGATAAAAAGGGAATACATAAGAACTAAAATAACCTCATTTAATAGAATAAAAAGAAAGATAAAGAAAAATGTATTAAAGAAAAATTACATAGATAAGGAACTAATTATTTATATATATCATTTGTTAAATAACTATGAACGAAATAAAAAAGTGATCGCTAGCATATCTTTATTTTTCTTCGATGCGTTTTTATCAGCGATTTACTTAAAAACAATATTAAGATAATAAGAAAGGAAATTATTATGAACCAAACTAAAGAAAATGCGAAAATAAAAATTTTTGAAAAAGAAATTAATTATATTAATAATCCAAGGTATAAAGAAAACATAAAGATTCTTATTGATTTACTTCCAGATTACTTTTTTGAGGTGCCTGCATCCTCAACTGGTAAGTACCATCCTTCTTTTGCGTTAGGTATAGGCGGGCTTGTTCGTCATACCAAAGTTGCGGTTAGAATTGCAATGGAATTATTTAATAACGAAAGCGTATCTGGAGCATACACCCATAATGAAAAAGATTTGATGTTAATGGCATTAATCATGCATGATGGATTAAAATCTGGACTTAAAAAATCACAGTATACTAATTTTGATCATCCATTACTTGTTAGTAATTATATAAAAGAAAACAAAGAAAAATTAACTTTAAATGAAAAGGAATTGAATTTTTTATGTAGTGTAATAGAAAGTCATATGGGACCTTGGAATACAAATAATTATTCAACTGTTACGTTACCAAAACCAGAGTCTAGATATCAAAGGTTTGTTCACATGTGTGATTACTTAGCAAGTAGAAAGTTTTTGGACGTTAAATTTGATAAAGAAAACAACATAGAAGAATAATAAAACTTAAAATTAGAAAAAAAGATAAGTGGCATGTAAAATAAAAAAAGTTTGGCTTTAATTATTGACAATGCTTTTTTCGTCTTATATAATATGTATATATGAACATATATTCATATAGAAAGAAGGTTAACATGAAGCTGTTGGACGAGGACAAAGTAATTGATTTATCAGAATTATTTAAAATATTTGGTGATTCAACCAGAGTAAAAATAATAAATGTTCTTTTGGATAATGAGTTATGTGTTGGTAATATCGCAGAAAAAATAAACGTAAGTCAATCAGCCGTATCGCATCAATTAAGAATTTTAAAAGATTCTAAATTAGTTAAGTTTAGAAAAGATAAAAACATGACATATTATTATTTAGCGGATGATCATGTTGAGAAAATATTTAAGATGGGATGTGAGCACATAAATGAAATATAGATATAATATTAGCAACTTAGATTGTGCTAATTGTGCTAATAAAATAGAATGTGCACTAAATAAAGATAAAATGATAAATAAAGCATCAGTTAATTTTTCTAAGTTATCTGTTGTAGTAGAAACTAACATGGATAAAGATGTTAAATCATATGTTCAAAAAATAATAGATAAAACTGAACCTGGTGCTAAACTTTTAGATAAAAAAGAATCTTTTGACGTTAAGAAAAAAGTTTTAAAAGACGTTTTAAGATTAATTATTGGTATTATCTTAGCACTTTTTGGAACTTATTTATTTAAGGGTACAATATCAAATATTTTAATAATACTAGGTTATGTTATTCTTTTGTTTAGAACGGCATCTAACGCTGTTAGATTAATATTAAAATCAAAAACGATAGATGAGAATTTACTTATTACAATATCTTGTATTGGAGCTTATTTTACTGATAACATAAGTGAGGGCTTAATGGTTATCGTACTTTATGAAATAGGAAAAATACTAGAAGAAATAGCAGTTAATAACTCTAGGAAATCAATTAGTGATTTAATGGATATAAAACCAGAATACGCAAATTTAAAGATTAAAGAAGATACTGTTAAAGTATCACCAGAAGATGTTAAAAAAGGGGATGTAATCTTAGTTAAAAAGGGTGAAAAGATACCACTAGATGGCATTGTAATAGAAGGTAATGCAAAACTTAATGTTGCGGCTTTAACTGGTGAAAGCACGTTGAAAAAAGTGGAAGTTAACGATGAGGTATTATCGGGAAGTGTAAACATTGATGGACTTATCTTACTTAAGGTAACTAATTTATATGATGATAGTACGGTTGCAAAAATATTAAATTTAGTGGAAAGTGCAACAGATAGAAAGGCGAAAACAGAAACCTTTGTTAGTAAGGCTGCTAAAATATACACACCAGTCGTACTTGTTCTTGCGATATTAATCGTCATATTTGCACCATTAATATTTAACTTGGCTTTTACTGATGCACTTTATAGAGCGTTAGTATTCTTAGTAATTTCTTGTCCTTGTGCCATTGCAATAAGTGTTCCTTTAAGTTATTTTTCAGGAATTGGAAGAGCAAGTAAGGATGGAATATTAATAAAGGGTAGTGATTATTTAGATGCTTTAGGCCACGTAAATGAAGTTATATTTGATAAAACAGGAACTATTACAACTGGTAAAGCAAGTAGCTATAATTTAGATATATTAAATAATAAATATAAAAAAGAAGATGTAATAAATTATTATTTAAAAGCAGAGGCATTATCAAATCATCCAATAGCTACTTCAATTATTAATATTTTTAATAAAAAAGTTAAGACAAATGATGTTAAGGACTTTAAGGAAGTATCAGGAAAAGGTATTTCATGCGTTATAAAAGGAAATAAAGTAAAAGTAGGTTCAAGTAAGTTTTGTAAAATTAAACAAGATGATAATGGTATTTATTTAAGTATAAATGATGAGATGGTTGCAAAATTAGAACTTATAGATGGTGTAAAAGACGGAGTAAAAGATGCTGTTAATAAGTTAAAAAAAGAGGGTGTAACAATTAAGATGTTTACTGGTGATAACAAAGATATAGCACTTTCTATTGCTAGTAAAGTAGGCGTTGATAACGTATGTTATGAACTACTTCCAGAAGATAAATATAACTTATTAAAAAAAGATATCAATGAAAATAAAGTTGGTAAAACTGCTTTTGTTGGCGATGGTATTAATGATGCCCCGTCACTAGCCTTAGCAGACGTTGGAATCTCAATGGGTGGAGTAGGTCAAGCAAGTGCAATAGAAGCATCTGATGTTGTTATAATGAATGATGATATAAATAAAATAAATGATGGTATTAAAATATCTAAAAAAACAAGTAAGATTATTAAACAAAATCTAATTTTTGCAATAGGTGTTAAATTATTAGTATTAACGCTTAGTGCTTTAGGTGTTGCATCTATGTGGCAAGCTGTTTTTGCGGATACTGGAGTTACTTTACTTACGATTTTAAATACGACTAGAATTCTTAAAAAATAGAAAAATAAAATACATTCTATCTTGTATAACTTAATATAATATGATAGAATGTATTTAGCTTGCCTCCTTAGTTAAGTGGTATAACGCAGCCATGGTAAGGCTGAATTGTAAGTTCGATTCTTACAGGAGGCACCATTGGGAAATCTGTTCGAAAAGCACGAACTTTAATATAAATATCAACTCAAATTGGGTTGATTTTTTCATTTTATTGATGTATAACTATTTTAGGAGGAGATAAAGTGGAAATTGTAAGAACGCATACAGGTAAAATTTATGTTGATAGAGATAAAAATTTAGAATTTTTAACAGTTGGTGATTATGGCAAGGAAAACAATATCAAAGCAGATTTTTTGGGATTGTATAAGGAAATTAATGGAGTTGAAAATACAGAGGTAGACTTAACAAAAAAATGGGTAGCAACAATTAGTACCCAAAAAGGATGTCCTATGAAATGCAAATTTTGTGATTGCCCTAAATTTGGTTTTTTAGGAAATGTTTCATTGGATGAATTACATTATGAAATAGAAACAATATTAAAAAATGAAGATGTTAATCACACTGATAGATTCAATGTTCATTTTGCTAGAATGGGAGAACCTACATTTAATCAAAATGTTTTAAAATTTGCAAAAGATGAATTAAGAGACTTAGTTAAAAAATACATTGATGCCAAGACTATTCATCCAGTTGTCTCAACAATGCTTCCTAAAAGTAATCCTAGATTAGAAGAGTTTATATTACAATGGTGTGATATAAAAAATATTGATTATAAAGGAGAGGCAGGATTACAATTAAGTATTAATTCAACTGATAATGATCAAAGAAATGCTCAATTTAATAATATGAGTTTATCATTAGAAGAAATTTCTGAATTATCTAAAAAACTTCCAAAACCTGTAGGAAGAAAGTATACTTTAAATTTTGCAGTAACTAAGGATACAATATTAGATGCTGACCGATTATCAAGTTTGTTTGATAAGGATGATTTTATTGTAAAAATAACACCAATTCATGAAACACATTCAGCTATTGAAAATGGCTATGATGTAACAACAACATATGATGATTATGATGTTTATCGTGAATTTGAACAACCATTAGTAAAAGCAGGTTGGGATGTAATTGTATTCGTGCCTAGTAAGGAAGAAGATAGTGACAGAATAACTTGTGGGAATGCTTTAATTTCTAGTAAAGAATTGCAACAAGTATAATTTTCAAAATAATAAAAAATGAAAGGAAAAATATTATGAATTATGAAATTATAGAATATGATAGTATTTATTGTAATGAAGTTATAAGTTTAATAGTAAGAAATTTAATGGATGTTAATATCAAGGATTATGGAATTGAAAAAATGCGTGAGCATGCTTCAAAATTTACTCCACAAACATTAGATGATTATTCTAAAAATAGTAAAATGTATGTTGCCTTAGAAAGTGGAAAAGTTGTTGGAACATTAAGAGTTGATAAAAATCAAAAAGGAAATCAAGATGACTATGTTTTATTAACTGTATTTGTACTACCAGATTGTTTTAATAGAGGTATTGGTACAAAATTAGTAAATGCTGGAGAAAATTATGTTAAAACATTAAATGGTAAATCAATAACAATACCATCATCAGTAGATGCTTGTAAATTTTATGAGAAATTAGGTTATTCTTATGTATATGGAAATAATCCTGATGAAGATGGTGTTGTTTTAATGCAAAAAGATTTAATTTAACAAAATTGTAGCAAGATTATTGCTACTTTATCTATTATTTAGGCTATATTTAGTGAGTGATATTTATATCATTCGTACTATGCAAGAGTTGTAGATATCTACGACACTCGCACCATAGGGAAATTAGTCGAACTTTATGTTTGAACTTAACATATAATCAATC
>CAYSJY010000037.1:0-11069 GCA_964431705.1 uncultured Muribaculaceae bacterium
CCGCTTACTTGTGTAGCAGAAGGTACCGGTATAATTTTGGATAGTTTAAATTAATTGGAATTCTTAGGAATTCTTTTTTAAATTTATGATATAATTAAAATCGGGTGAGTGCTATGATTAATTTTATAATTTGTGATGATAATAAATATGTTAGAGAAGTAAATGAAAAAATTATATCAAAAGTAACTATGCCACATGATTTTAATTATAATATTTATAAATTTGATAAATATTCAGTTAAATTAAAAAACTTAATTAATAAAGCATCTGATATAAATATTTATATACTTGATTTGGAACTACCTGGTAAATCAGGAATAGATATAGCTAAGGAAATAAGAAAAGTTGATTGGGATAGTATTATAATAATATTAACTTCCCATGAAGAATTAGAATTAACTTTATTAAAACAAAAACTATTAATATTAGACTTTATATCAAAGTTTGATGATTATGAAAAAAGACTAATAAATACGATAAGCATGGTCATTGATAAAATAAAAAATAAGAAAATAATAAGTTTTAAATGTAATAAAGAAATTAATCATGTTAAGTTAGATAATATTATATATGTTTATAGAGATAATTCTATAGAAAAAACAACGATTGTAACCGCAGAAAATGAATATCCTGTGCGTGAAACACTAACCAAAATAATAAATAAATTGGATAAAAGATTTGTGCAAACTCATAGAGCTTGTTTTGTTAATAAAGAAAAGATAGAAAGTGTTGATTTTAAAAATAATATAATTTACTTTGTTAATGATACTAGTATAGATTATTTGTCGAGAAATTTTAAGAAGAAATTGAGGGAGTTGCTATGAGTGTTGAAAAAATTGTTATTGCATTGATAGTAGGCATATTTCAAGGGTTAGCCGGTTCTTATGTTATTTTTAATCAAATAAAAATAGAAAATAAAGTAAATATATTAAAGTTTGTTTTAATCATGTGCTTATATGGAATTATAGGATTTTTCGTGATACCAAACAACATAAGATTTTTAGTTTTTTTAATAGTTATTTTTCTTAATTTATATTTTATATTAAATATAAGAGATAAAAATGTTATTTTATATGTATTTAATACTGGGTTTATTTTTGTTATATCAGAATTGATTATATCCTTGGGATTGGTAATTATAGGCATAAATTCTGTTGACATAGTAAATAACAATTTATATAATCTTATAGCAAATGTCTTAATTTCAATCTTTATAATATTTTTAATAAAGTTTCCATTTATAGATAAAATGATAAAAAAAGAAATAGCATTATTTATTAAAAATAAAAAATTAATAAATTATCTATATATTTTTGTAATTATTATTTACTTAATTATTTTAAAAAATGGTTTTGAATTTTTATTAAAATCTAATTATTATATTAATGTTATATTTATGATGTGTATTATTTTAATCATTACAATAATAATTAGAAATGAGTATAAATATGATAAAATCAAAGACGAGTATAAAAACATGTTAGAGCATGTGACAAAATATGAAAAGATTATAACTGAACAAGGTAAGAAAAATCATGAATTTAAGAATCAATTAATGGTAATAAAAGGTTATGCACAAATGAATTCACCCAAACTTATTGAATATTTAGATTCTATAATAGAAGATTCAAAAAAGACTCCTAGTAGTTATCTAATTAGTCAGTTAAATAAGTTTCCAGCCGGTGGTATAAAAGGATTGCTTTATTACAAGTTATCAATGATGGATGATGAAAATATAAAACATGAATTAAACGTTGAATCTGGTGTTAAAATAAGACTTGATACTTTAGGTACAGAAACTTATAAAAACATTACTAAAATACTTGGAGTATTATTTGATAATGCTATTGATGCTGCAAAGAAAAGTAAATCAAAAAAGATCATAATTGACGTTGTTAAAAAAACGAATTTAGTAACTTTTAGTATTTATAATACATATAAAGGAAAAATTAATATTGATAAAATAGGCACTGGCTATACTACAAAAGGTTCTGGCCATGGATATGGCTTAAGATTAGTAAAAGATATTATTGAAAGTAGTAATATTTTTAAAATAGAAAAAGACCTTGAAGACGAGTATTATGTAACTAAACTAACCATTAAAACTAAAAAGAAGCAAACAAAAAAGAAAAAGTAAATTAATAAGACTTTTTCTTTTACTTATTTAACATAGCTTTTGGCATTTCAGGTTCATCAATAAAAACAAAAACACATCCACTAGTTGCACTAGCGGCCACCAAAGCTCCTAACGCTGATACAATTGAAATTAATACTGCTTTCATTTTCTTCTTTACTACTCCTTTCCTAAATTTATTTAATCGCTTAAATTTAAGCGTTTAAACTAAATTTTAAATAATTTTTATAAGGCATCTTAAATGCTTTGTAAGTAATTGGAATGATTAATATACATTCGATTATTAAACCAATTATTAAGCTATTTATGATTAAGTTGTTATTTATCAATACTGTTATTAGAAAATAAATAATTACTACGGCAATTGATAATATTTTAAATCTAAGTCTTTTCTTACTTTTTAATAAAGGTCTTTTTTTTGTATCAGCCGGTGCATATTTACCAATGATTATTAATATCATTAAATAAAGTATATACAAAATTTCTTTGCTTATTGTAATATGTTTACATAAAAAAGCTCCTATTAGAAATATAAAACTTGAAAAAATTAAGCAAGTAATACTTTTATTAGCATGCATCCCAAAAGCAAACAATCTAATGAAATTAAATGCTATTAACAATATAATTAATTCTTTAAATATACCAAAGATTAAGGCGAGCATAAATATTATTATTGTTTTTGTTATCGTAAGATAAATCCCTTCTATTCCATACATTATTTCATCTATTTTACTTTTTGAATATTTAGGATATTGTTTTTCTATTTGTTTTCTTATAGAGTTTAATAAATGTTTTTTCATACTGCACCTCGTTCATTTATCATTACGTTTAATTTTACAAAATAAAGACGTGTTAAATTTATTTTAATTTTTAAATGTTTTATATTATTTTTAAATTGATAATATTTTCTAAAATAATATAAAAAAATACCTTTTAAGGTATAAAATTGACTTTTTAAATAAAAATTGGGCATAAAAACATAAGTTTTAGTATTATAAAGTAGCTCGCCGCGAAAATTGTCGAAATTTTTTGGACGATAAATGTTGATTATTACTGTTTGCATGAGTTATAGTAGAAGTGTAAGCAATAAGGGAAGTGAGGTGTAAGGTATGACTAAGGTGGGTAGGATAAAATGGTTCAATAATGACAAGGGCTATGGTTTTATCGAAGGCGAAAATAATGAAGATATATTTGTTCATTATAGCGCAATTAAACAAGACGGATACAAAAGCTTGGCTGAAGGACAAATGGTTGAATATGAATTATTAGAAACTGAAAAAGGATTACAAGCTATTAACGTCAAAGAAGTATCAAATGCTACTGTTTGCTAGTAGCATTTGTTTTTGTATTATGTTATAATTTATACATAGGAGGATTGATATTATGAGATATAATATTCGTGGTGAAAAAATTGAAATAACTGAATCTATAAAATCTTATATTAAAGAAAAAATAGGTAAGTTAGATAAGTATTTTGAAGAACCAGATAATATTAACGCAAACGTAGTAATTAAGGTTCGTGATAAAGAACAAAAAATTGAAATAACCATACCAGCGATGCGTTATACTTTACGAAGTGAAGAATCTCATGATGATTTATACGCTGCTATTGATCTTACGGTTGATAAATTAGAAAGACAAATAAGGAAAAACAAAACAAAAATCAATTCAAAAAATAAAAAAAATATAATTCAGAATTTTGAAATTGATTTAGAGGATAGTTTAGAAGCAGATGATCAAGAGGTTTTAAAAAGAAAAAAAATAGAGATGAAACCAATGGACGAGGAAGAAGCAATACTTCAAATGCAAATGTTAGGACATTCATTTTTTGTTTTTAAAAACGTTGATACTGATTCTATATGCGTATTATATGTAAGAAAAGATGGCAGTTATGGTATTATAGAAACTAAATAATAATAAACTTAAAAGAAAATAGTTAATATGCTTTAATTATTTTCTTTTTTTTGTTACAATATTTTTTGGGAGATGATTATATATTATGTTTAAATTTTTAAAAAAGATATTTGATCATGAGTACAAGGAATTAGATAAGTTTAGACAAATTGCGGATGAAGTATTTGCTTTAGATGAGAAATATAAAAAAATGACAGATAAACAGCTACAAAGTTGTACTAAAAAATTAAAAAAGCGACTATCAGACGGCGAAACTTTAGATGAATTGATTCCGGATGCGTTTGCTCTTGTAAGGGAAGCAGCATATCGTGTTATAGGAGAGAAACCTTTTTATGTTCAAGTATTAGGTGCAATTGCCATTCATTTTGGTAATATAGCGGAAATGAAAACAGGCGAGGGAAAAACGCTAACGTGTGTTATGCCAGCTTATTTAAATGCGTTAACAGAAAAAGGTGTTCACGTTATAACGGTAAACGAATATTTAGCTACCCGTGATGCTAATTGGATGGGTAAAATTTATGAATTTTTAGGACTTAGTGTTGGAACTAACTTAAGGCAAATGTCACCAAAAGAGAAAAAAGATGCTTATAACTGTGATATTTTATATTCAACTAATAATGAACTTGGTTTTGATTATTTAAGAGATAACATGGTTGTAAATAAGAACAATCGAGTTCAAAGACCACTTAACTTTGCGATTATAGATGAAGTTGATTCGGTTTTAATCGATGAGGCAAGAACTCCTTTAATTATTTCCGGTGGAGTTATGAAATCTGCTAATCTTTATAAAGATTCTGATCGTTTTGTAAAAACACTAAAAGAAAATGAGGATTATACGATTGATGAAAAGACAAAAGACATAACTTTAACGGATGAGGGAAGTAAAAAAGCAGAAAAGTACTTTAGGGTTGGAAATTTATATGACATTTCAAACACGGCTTTAGTTCATCATATTAATCAAGCATTAAAAGCAAATTATACGATGCATGATGATGTTGATTACGTAGTTCAGGAAGGAAAAGTTATAATAGTAGATCAGTTTACTGGAAGACTTATGCCAGGTAGGGCTTTTTCTGAAGGGTTGCATCAAGCTATTGAGGCTAAAGAAAATGTACAAATTCAAGAAGAAACTAAAACACTTGCTACAATTACTTTTCAAAATTATTTTAGAATGTATGAAAAATTATCTGGTATGACTGGTACTGCTAAAACAGAGGAAGAGGAATTTAGAAATATATATAACATGTTTGTTATTGAAATTCCAACAAACTTACCAGTAATAAGAGAAGATGCTGCGGATTTAATTTATTCAACTAAGGATGAAAAATATAAAGCAATAGTAAATGAAATTAAAGAAAGGCATGAAAAAGGACAACCGGTGTTAGTTGGAACAATAGCTATTGAAACAAGTGAGTTAATTAGTGATTTATTAAAAAAAGCTCGCATAAAACATGAAATTTTAAATGCTAAAAATCATGCTAGAGAAGCAGAAATAATTGCTAAGGCAGGAGAGAAAGGTTCAGTTACAATCGCAACTAACATGGCTGGTCGTGGAACTGATATTAAATTGGGTGAAGGTGTTAAAGAACTTGGGGGATTATGTGTAATAGGAACCGAAAGGCATGAATCTCGTCGTATAGATAATCAGTTAAGAGGACGTTCTGGACGTCAAGGGGATCCAGGGTTTAGTCAGTTTTTTGTATCCTTTGAAGATGATTTGATGGTTCGTTTTGGAACTGACAGATTTAAATCAATTCTTGAAATGGCCGGATTAGATAGTGAAAGAAACATGAGAAGCAAAACTATAACTAGATCTGTTGAAACTGCTCAAAAAAGAGTTGAAGGAAATAACTTTGATGCCCGTAAGCATTTACTACAATATGATGATGTAATGGGTAAACATCGTGAAATAATGTATGCTAAAAGAAATGAAATACTAGACAACGATGATATCCATGAAACGGTCTTAAAGACCATAAAAGATCATATTGATTTAATGGTAAGAAAACATACTAATGAAAAAGGTATAATAACTGAAAATGATTCGAGTGAAATAGTTGAATATGTAAATGAAAACTTACTTAGTAATTCAAACTTGAAATTATCAGAAATTCTTAATAAAGAGATGAATGAAATAATCGAAATTATTCAAACCAAAGTAATTAACGAATATGAAAAAAAGATTAAAGAATTACCAGTTGAAATTAAAAATGATTTTGAAAAGGCAATTTCGTTAAGAGTTATAGACAATTACTGGATGGAACACATCAATACAATGGATCATTTAAGAGAAGGAGTATCACTAAGGGGATATGCTAATGAAGATCCACTTCAAGCCTATATAAGAGAGGGATTTGAATTATTTGATACGATGCTAGATAAAATAAATAAAACCATTACATTATATTTATTAAAAGCAGAAATAAGACAAAATTTAGAAGTAAAACAAATAAAAGGAAGCGCAAATTCCGGTAACGAAAAAATAGTTAAACAATCAACAAAAAAATCAAAGAAGATTGGGAGAAATGAACCTTGTCCATGTGGTTCGGGTAAAAAATATAAGAATTGCTGCGGAAAGTAGCATAAAATAAGGAAAACTAATAATTATAAATTGGTTCGAGTTTTATAACTTGTCCACGTAAACTAATGGAAACCTAAGTAAAATAAGGATATGGGCAACATTTTTAATGTAGACAAGTAATAAATTGGAGGAGTAATATGAGTAACATTAATCAATGGAGGTTTGAGGAATTACCAGATTCACAAATTATTATTACAGAGGAAGTATATAATAGATTGATGTCTTTGATAGGTAGATCTATTTGGATTCCAAGTGAACATTCAGCAACATTATTTGGGAGAAAAATTGATGGAGAAGATAAATGGATAATTGATGAAGTTAATGCTAATGAAGATTATGTTAGTAGGGGAACTAATTTAACTAATCCTAGTGATTATTCTGTTTCAGTGGGTCGAAATCAATCAACTGAAATTGAAAAAAAATTAAATCAAGGTCCTGGTGTGGTTGTAATTGATATACATACTCATCCATCTGGACTAATTGATGATTATAGGTTTATTTCACCTGGAGATGCTTCCTCGTATATTCAATACAATAATATTGTTTCTAATAAAGGAGGTACTTTCTTTGCAGGTTTAATAGGTGTTGATAGGGAAAAGGGAAATATGAGTTTTTCTGTTGTGTGGTTCAATAAGTTGAATAATAAATTTTACAGAGTTAAAGATATTATTTTAAGAAAAAAAGAAAATTGCGAAGTAACAAAATATTTTGGATTTCCAAAATGCGGAGATACCCAATTAATTTTAAAAAATTGGAGTGAAGAAGATTTAATATTTCTATCAAGGGTAGAAGAGGATAAAACTAATTTAAAACATAGATAAGTATAATGTATAAAAAAAACGAATTATTTTAAATGATGTAATTGAGGTTGCATCTTTTTAATTGGAAGTAAATGAAAATATGATAAATATACGAAAAAGAAACAATTTATATGAATATATTTGAAGCGGAAAAGTTAATGGGAAAAGAAAAAGATGATTTTGAGTCATAATCAAATTCATCTTTTTTACTGGTAATCACTTAAAAAAGGGAAATCACTATAATTTTGAAAATAATCGTTTATACTGCTAACTAGATTAATATAGATATTATCATCTTTTATATCAATAGTACTTAATAAATTCAAAAAATCTTTATAAATTGATAATACTATACTTTTATTATCAGAATTAACTAACATAATATTATATAATCTATTAAGTTCATCATTAACTGTTTTTGTAGTAGAAATTTTACCTTCAAGCATTGCAGCTTCCTTTGCTTTTTCTATACTGACTTGAGGGTAGGTGGTTATTATTTCATTAGCAACTAAGTTTATTCTTTCGTCTTCTAATAAATTACCATTGTATTCAAACTTCATATTATATTCTTCCCTTTCTATTTAAATTTTGTTTATTAATTTCTATTACTGTTTTTGCATCTAAAATTATAGTCTCACTAGGACCTCTAAGTACTTCTTTAATAAAATGTGTACGTATATTATTCATAACTGTTTGCAAACTTCTAGCTCCTGTATTTAATTCATAAGCTTGATCAACAATTAAACTATAAACATCATCATCAACTTGCAACTTTTTTCCTCTTGATTCTATCCATTGTCTAAAACCAATTAATGGACTGATAGTTGATTCCTTCAAAATTTTTGTAAGATCTTCCCTGCTATAATCATTAGTGTGAAGATATGTATTAAATCTACCAACGAGTTCTCGTTCTAGCCCAATTTCAATTAAATCTTGAGGTGTTATAGTATAATCTTGATGATCGCTTTGTTGACTAGAGCTAAATCCTATTGGTTGCTTTTTTTCTGTTTTCTGTGAGCGTAAGTTAGTTAATGCACCAAGACATACAAATGTAAGTTTTGATGTATCAAACTCGATTTTTTTCATATCAAATATACTATCTCCAACACTAAGTGTATATTTTCCTCCTCCTAGAAAATCTAAAAGTTGTTGTTGGACAGCTCTTTTCATTTCTAAACCCCCACTTCGAGAATATGCAATTTTATCAAATTCATCGAAAACAATTATTCCTCTTTGTGCTTTTTCTAAATTACCACCTGCTTTTTTGTAAAGTTCCTTTAAAACATCTGTAAGATTTCCTCCAACATAACCTGTTGATGAATAATTAGTAATAGAAGATGATGTAAAAGGAATGCCTAATTTTTCAGTGATTTCTCTCGTAATAGCAGTTTTTCCAGTACCTGTGGGTCCATCTAAAAATATAATTGAACGTTGCCCATCAGGTAATCCTTCCGTTTGCGCTAATTGTTGATTATTAACAATATTATAAAATAGTCCTTCTGCAGCAGTTTCTTGTCCAATAAATTTCTTTTGTATCTCATCTAGCAATAACCAAATACTTTCATCATCTAAATTAATTGATGATGATTGTTTTTTATTTAATTGCTTGTATGGGCTTTCCACACTTTCTTCACTAGGAGCGAGACTAAATAATGAAGCAAACATTCCTCTTCCTCTTTTAGGTGAATCTTTTGTAATACTGCTATCTGAAAGTGTATGATTATTCAGAGCCTTAAATAAAGGATGTTCACTAAACCCCATAATACCTTTTGATATACCATATCTATATGCAAAATAATCAAGTATTTTTACCCCGTATAAAGAGGAATGTTGTAATGAACTTATTACAACTTCTGGTGTTATAAAATTGACTTTTTTATCTAAATTCCCTTCTTCAATAATAGTTATTAAATCTATTTTAAAATTGCTTTCAAAAAAATTTTCATGTTGATTCTCTGGTATTGGCGTTATATCACTTTCTTTAATATTAATAAAATCAAACAAATTTTCTAATTTTATATCATCATATTGAGAAAATATTTCTTTTAATTGTCCATCAACTAAAAATCCAGCAATAAAAAGAGATAATACTTTTTTATCTAGTTTTGTAAATTCATGATTTTCTAGACCATATACTAAAGTTTTAACAATTCTGGTTATATTTCTATCTTTTATTACTGAATATATATCCATAGCTTTATTAAGAAATAATTTAGTTTCTTTACTTAATTCATTATAATTCATATTCTATATCGCCACCTCTGTTAAAATTATACTAAAAATCAGTGATTTTGTATACTCGTTTTCGATGAATGTTAAGTTAGGACTTAAAGCTAAAATGAAAAGTGGAGAGTACGTTAGAAATGTAGGTTATTGTGATTACAATTGGAATAAAGAAAGACAAATCTATCAAATAAGAAGTGGTAAAATGTTTCTTGACGTAGAAAAGTATAATGGCAAGTACAGTCAAAAATATGTTTTTAGTGGTAAGATAGAATGCGGTATTTATGGTGCAAACTACGTTAGGAGAGTTAATGAGAAATGAAAAGATGGAGCATGCAAAATGTATTGGACTTGTTCAAGAAGAATCACTTATATTGAAAATTGTAATCATTCAATTTTTGTAACAGATATAATTTAAAAGAAATTTTTGTTCAAATATATAATTCAATTATTGAAAAAAGTATGAAAACAAAAGATAAATTTTTAAATTCGATTAAATAAATATTAAGTGAAGATAATAATGAAGTAAATATTGATAAAATGTTACAAGAAAAAACAACATTAGAAAATCGTTTATTTAATTTTATAGATATGAATTTAGATGATTGTATGAACAAAAATGCTTACTTATCTAAAGAAATAGAAAATAGATAAATTACACATTGGATATATATTTAAAATATACTATAATTGATTCGGTAAACGAATGTGGACATTGTTTTCAATTTGTCCCCCCAGTAGAGAAATATCTATAGTGTTAATAATATTGGAGTAGTTACTTCATGTGGAAGTGGTGAAAAGTACAAAAACTGTTGTGGTAAATAATATAATAAATATTTAAGTAAAATATAGTACTTTTTGAAAATTATAAAAAGTATTTACCAAGAGTGTTAATACTTTTTTAGGTGCCATATTTACTATTTACACATAGTAAATATGGGATAGTAAACGTTCCAAAAACATAGAAAAAAAATAAAATATGATGTATAATTATATAGATGGTAAAATTACTATCATATGAAAGGAGGCTAAGTTATGCCAGGACCAGGAGGACCAGGTGGACCAAGGCCAGGTGGGCCAGGACCAAGGGGACCAAGACCAGGAGGTCCAGGGCCAAGAGGACCAAGACCTCGTCACAGAGGTCGCGGACCAGGATGTGGAGGCTGTTTTTTCAGTTTCCTATTCATGGTTGGAATGGGTGTTTTATTAATGTCAGGAATAATATGTGCAATAGTATAGTTAATAGAACATAAAAAGTTTGCAATGATTTTAATGCAAACTTTTACTTTTTAAACAATAAAGAAAAATAATATATTTATTATTGCAGACTGTTGACAAAGTCGAAAGAAATTTGTTAATAGTCTGTCAATAACTTATGAAAATGTCATAAAAAAACAAATAAATTAACACATGAAAA
>CAYSJY010000038.1:0-10852 GCA_964431705.1 uncultured Muribaculaceae bacterium
AAATATTAATAATTAAATAAATAAAAATAAAAACTTGGTTGTATATAAAAAAGGTTGACAATTAATATAATAAAAAGTATAATATTCGTGTTTAAAAAAAGGCGTATATAAAATTAATGGAGGTGGAATTTATGAAAAGAACTTTTCAACCAAGTAATCACAAAAAAAAGAAAAATCATGGTTTTCGTGCTAGAAAGTTAGCTGCAACTCGTATTATAAATGAAAGAAGAGCAAAAGGACGTAAGAAATTATCTGCATAAATTCCACTTATTTTTGATAAGTGGTTTTTTGTTACGGGAAGGTGTTACGTATGAAGAAAAAAAATATTTTAAAAGAAAAAAAGGATTTCGAAACAATATTTAAACTAAGAAATCAAATATCTTCAAAATTTTATTATATATATATTAGAGATAATAATTTAGATAAGTTTAGATTTGGAATATGTGTATCTAAGAAAATTGGTAATGCTGTTGTTAGAAATAGAATAAAAAGAAGAGTAAAGGATATTATTGATAAAAGTAAGTTGCTTTTTGGAAATAAAGATTATATAATTGTATTAAAGAAAAGCACAAGAGATGCTAAATATTTAGAGCTTAAGGAAGATTTAATAAGTGTTTTTAAAAAAATAATAGATGGGAGATTTAACTAGATGAAAAAACTAAAAAAAATAGGGAAAATATTAGTAGTTTTTTTACTAGTTTTTTTACTTACTGGTTGTACAAAAACGTTAAAAAAAGAAGTTACTAATGATGATGGTAAAGAAACTAGTGAAATTGTTAAATACGATTCAGGTGAGAATGCAACTGGGCAATCACTAACAGAAAATATAATTTGTAAACCTACTGAACAAGAATTGATTGATTTGTATGAAGAAAGTGGGAAAGATTTATCTGATTTAACAGATTGTAAAGATTTTGTACCAAGTATAAGTTCAGATGAGGGTCTTTGGGATAATATTTTTATAAAACCTTTGGCATGGCTTATATTAAAATTAGGATATTTAGTTAAGAATTTTGGACTTGCCGTAATTTTAGCAGCACTTGCAATCAGATTAATTTTATATCCAGTAACTAAAAAAACTGCAATGCAATCAGAAAACATGAAAAGGGCACAACCTGAATTACAAAAATTAGAAAAAAAATATGCAAATAAAACGGATGATCAACAAGCTATGATGCAAAAGTCTCAAGAAATGATGGCTATTTATAAAAAATATAACATATCATTATTTTCTGGATGCTTAATTGCTGTGGTACAACTTCCATTATTTATAGCATTTTTAGAGGCAATAAATAGAACTCCAGCAATATTTGAAGGAACGTTTTTAGGATTACAGCTTGGTACAACTCCTTGGTTTGCTTTATCAAATGGAGAGTTTTGGTATTTAATAATTCCAATAATTGTATTTTTAGTTACACTTTTCTCATTTAAGTTTACTAGAAAAGATGTTGCGGATGATTCTAATCCAGCAGCAGGGTCAACCAAGATAATGATGAATGCAATGGTAGTTATAATAACGATTAGTTCACTTCAATTATCAACTGCAATTGGTATATACTGGATAACTTCAAGTTTATTTACTATTATTCAAAATTTATTAGTAGCAAGGAGTGGTAATCATGCTAAAATTAAAAATAAATAGTTATGAAGGTAAAACAACAGAAGATGCTTTGAATAAAGCATTAAGTGAATTAAATGCCTCTAAAGAAGAAGTTTATTACAAAGAAAAAGAGGTATTAACAGGATTATTTAAATCAAAGAAATATGTTGTAAATGTTATATTAAAAGAAGATCTATTAGAATATATAAAATCATATTTAAAAGAAGTTACTGAACTTATGGGAATAAAAGTAGAGTTAGAAACCTTAAAAAAGGAAACTTATATTAAAGTAAACATGATATCTGATAATTCCTCTATATTAATAGGGAAGAATGGAAGAACAATGTCTTCTTTACAAACAATTCTTAGACAATCTATACATAGTAAGTCAGGAATAAGGGTAAATGTTATATTAGATACTAATGAGTACAAAGAAAAACAAGAAAAAAACATCGAACGTTTAGCGGTTAGACTTGCAAAAGACGTTGTTAAAACAGGTATTGAGGTAAAAATGGACAAAATGAATTCTTATGAAAGAAGACTTGTTCATAATAGATTATCTAATTTTAAGGGTGTAACAACACAAAGTGTTGGTGAAGAACCAAATAGATGTGTTGTAATAAAACCAGTAGAGAAATAATAAAATTTCTCTTTTTTTAATCTTTTATATGTTATAATACATAAAACAAAGGAAGTGAGGTTTTATGAACGATACAATAGTTGCAATATCAACTGCTTTAGGAGAGGGTGCAATATCAATTATTAGGCTATCAGGAGAAGAAGCTATTAAAATAGTAAATGATATATTTAAAGGAAAAGACCTAAATAAAGTAGCATCTCATACCATACATTACGGACACATAGTTTATAAAGATGAAATAATTGATGAAGTGTTAATAAGTGTGATGAAAGCTCCTAAAACTTATACCAAAGAAGATGTAATAGAAATAAATACTCATGGATCGGTTGCGGTAGTAAATAAAATAATGGAAATACTTCTTTTATCTGGTTGTAGAATGGCAGAACCTGGAGAATTTACTAAAAGAGCTTTTTTAAACGGACGAATAGATTTAACTGAAGCTGAAGGAGTAATGGATTTAATTAATTCTGAAACAGAGCTTACAAGGAAAATGGCTATTAATGAATTATCTGGTAAAGTATCAAAACTAATTACTGATTTAAGAGAAAAGATAGTAGCTTTAATTTCAAATATAGAAGTAAATATTGATTATCCTGAATATGAAGATATTGAAGTGGTAACAATAGATAAAATAAAAACAGAAGTTAAAGAAATGAAAGAAGAATTAAATAAAATTCTAAAATTATCAGAGGACGGAAAAATATTAAAAGACGGAATTAAAACGGTTATATTAGGAAAACCAAACGTTGGTAAATCAAGTCTTTTAAATTCTTTACTAGAAGAGGATAAAGCAATTGTAACAGACGTTAAAGGAACAACACGTGACATTGTTGAAGGAAATATTATAGTAGGGGGAGTAAAGCTTAATTTAATTGACACCGCTGGAGTTAGAAAATCTAATGACGTAGTAGAAAAAATAGGAATAGAAAAAAGCTTGAGCTTAATAGATGAAGCAGAATTAATTTTACTTGTATTAGATTCATCTGAAGAACTAACAGAAGAAGATAAGTTCTTACTTGATAAGACGAAAGATAAAAAAAGAATCGTAATAATGAACAAGGATGACTTAGAAAATAATAACAAATATAATGAAGATGTTATAAGAATAAGTGCTAAAACAAATCAAGGAATAGATTTAGTTAAAGATAAAATAAAGGATTTATTTAATGCAAACGCATTTTTAAATAAAAATTTAACTTATTTTACTAACGTAAGACAAATAACTCTTTTAAAACAAGCAATAGAATCACTTAACGATGCTTATAATGGTGTTTTAAATAATAGTGAAATAGATATGATAGAAATAGATTTAAAACTTGCTTGGGAACGTCTAGGAGACATAATAGGTGCTAATTACACAGAAGAATTAATTGATAATTTGTTTAGTAGGTTTTGCTTGGGAAAATAAAAAAATAGTTTTTTTGATTACTAAGGAGAAGGTTATTATAAATCTTTATCAAATAAAATCTTTACTTTATCTGAAGTAAATACTATGAAAAATATGCAAATATTAACTAAAAAATCATGTAGTTAACGTTTTTTTTGATGCAACGAAAGAAAAAATAAGGAAATATATCAAAAAATATTAAAAGAAGGTGAATTAAATGAAGTATGACATAATAGTTGTAGGAGCAGGTCACGCAGGTTGTGAAGCAGCACTTGCATCTGCTAGAATGGGTAAGAGAACGCTTCTTGTTACGATAAACATTAATAACATAGCAGATATGCCATGTAATCCATCAATCGGCGGTAGCGCAAAAGGTATCGTTGTAAGGGAAATAGATGCCCTAGGCGGAGAAATGGGACGTAATGCTGATAAAACGCTATTACAAATAAAGATGCTTAACAGATCTAAAGGACCAGCAGTTAGAAGTTTAAGAAGCCAAGCTGATAAGGTAACATATAAAAAGGAAATGTTAAAGACACTAAAAAATACTAAAAACTTAGAGATCTTAGAATCAATTGTTGCGGACTTAAAGATTGAAAATAACAAAATAAAAGGTATCACAACGGAAGATGGTAAAACATTGTATTGTGAGGCTTGCATACTAACGACAGGCACTTACTTAAAAGCAGATATACTGGTCGGAAATAAAAGGACACCAGAAGGTCCTCATGGCGAAAAAAGATCTAACTTTTTAAGTGATAATTTAGTTAAATTAGGTTTTAAATTACTTCGTTTAAAAACTGGAACTCCTCCTAGAATAGAACGTTCTTCAATAGATTTTAGTGAATTACAGCGTGAAGACGGAGATGATGAGAAATTAACCTTTAGTTTTGATGAAATAGCATATTATGATTATAAAAAACAAGTTCCCTGTTATTTGACTTATACAAATGAAAAAACTCATAAAATAATTATGGAAAACTTAAATAAATCAGCGATGTATGGAGGCTTTTATGAACATTTAGGAACCGGACCTAGATATTGTCCTTCAATTGAAGATAAAGTAGTAAGATTTAAAGACAAAAAAAGACATCAATTATTTTTAGAACCTGAAAGTTTATATTATGACGACATATATTTACAAGGTTTTTCAACTTCTATGCCGCATGATGTTCAAGAAGATATGGTGCATTCTTTAAAAGGACTTGAGCATGCTAAAATATTAAGATATGCATACGCAATTGAGTATGATGCAATAGATCCTTTACAACTAAAAGCATCTTTAGAGACAAAATTAATAGAAAATTTATTTACTGCTGGACAAATAAATGGTACATCAGGATATGAAGAAGCAGCAGGACAAGGTTTAATCGCAGGTATTAACGCTGTTTTAAAACTAAACAATAAAGAACCTTTAATTCTTTCTAGAAGTGATGCTTATATTGGAGTTTTAATAGACGATTTAGTAACAAAAGGAACGATTGAGCCATATAGATTACTTACGTCACGAGCAGAGTTTAGACTTCTTTTAAGAAGTGATAACGCTGATTTAAGATTAAGTAAAAAAGGATATGATGTAGGATTACTTTCTAAAGAAAGATATGATAAATTGCTAAATAAAGAAAAAGAAATAAAAGAGTTAGAAGAAGAACTTAAAACCATTACTTTTCCACAGGAAAAATGCAATTTATCTGAATATCTAAAAAGACCAGAAGTTAAGATAATAGATTATAAAAATAAATTTTCTAAAAAATATCCTAAAGAAGTATTAGAGCAAGTAGAAATAAATCATAAATATGAAGGTTATATAACAAAAGCTAAAAAAGAAGCTGAGAAAATGATTAAGTTAGGTAAAAAACAAATCCCTCAAGACATAGACTATTCTAAAGTTGATAATTTAGCGATTGAAGCAAGACAAAAACTAGATAAAATAAGACCAAGAACGATTGATCAAGCAACTCGTATTAGTGGTGTTAATCCAAGTGATATAGCAATTCTTATGGTTTATTTAAAGAGGTATTATAATGAATAAGGAAGAATTTATAAGAGCATTAGAGGATTTAAATATTAATATAAGTGAAAAACAGTTAAACAATTTAGATAAATATTATAAGATGTTAATAGAGTATAACAACCATACTAACTTAACTAGAATAACAGAAGAAAAAGAAGTTTATTTAAAACATTTTTATGATAGTTTAACCTTGTTTAAAGTAGTTAATTTAAATGAACAAACTCTTTTAGACATAGGATCAGGAGCTGGTTTTCCTGGACTTGTTTTAAAAATTGTATTTCCTAACTTAAAAGTAACTTTATTAGACTCTTCAAATAAAAGAATTAAGTTTTTAAATTCTATTATAAAAGAATTAAATTTAAAAAAGGTTTTAACAGTACATGCAAGAGCGGAAGATTATATATTAAATAATAGGGAAAAATTTGATATAGTAACTTCTCGTGCAGTTGCCAATTTAAATATGTTATCAGAATTATCTATTCCATTTGTTAAAATAGGAGGTTTCTTTATAGCTATGAAAGCGGAAGCAAAAGAAGAGATAAAAAATACTAAAAATGCTATTGAAACACTAGGAGGAGTTATAAAAGAAAGTATTATTTTTGAACTTCCAAACGAAAATGGGACTCGTACTCTTATAAAAATTGAAAAAAAGTATAAAACGAGCGTTAAATATCCTAGAAAATTTAGTGAAATTAAAAAAAAGCCATTGTAATATGGTTTTTTTTATTGTATGATTTACTTAAGGATAGGGGTTGATAAAATGTTTGATAATAACCAAAATTTTAATAATAATATGAATAATAATTTTAATAATATAAATAGCAACATGAATTTTAATAATCAAATGAATCAAGGATATGAAAATAATAACATAAATAGTCAAGGTACATTTCAGTCACCAGAACTTTTGCAGCAAAACGTAAATCAAATAAATCCTCAGGTTATGAACAATAACTATTCATTAAATAATTTTAATAGTAGCAATGTAGACATACCTCCTGATTTACCAGAGATAAAAAATTTAAATGATGCAACGGTTGCTTCAGCACCTACGATGGACGTTTTAAATCCAATGAACATAATGCCAGAATCTCTACCTAATAATAATGATCCTTTAGTGGCTTATGATAATGGAAATTTAAATATTAATAACAATTATCAAAATCAGTTAATGAATGAAAATGTTTTAAGCACACAAACAAATTTAAATTATAGCAATAATTTAAATAACGCTAATTTTAATTCCAACTTGATGTTTAATGGGCAAAATTTTTCAACACCAACAATGACTACTCCTCCGATTAATGATATCCAAAATCAGTTCATAAATAACCAAAATATGATGGGAATAAATAATAACTTTGACATACAAAACGGACTTAATTTAAATAGTAATAATATTAATTTTCCTATAAATGATCCTAACATTAATAATTTATATAATAATTCACAATTTTCAAACATTATTAATCCTAATTTAAGCGAATCATTTTTAGTTACTCAAAATGATAATTCAAATCCAAATGAATTAGAAACTCAAGGAGAAAACCAATTTTTAGAAACCAATTCATTACCTAATGATGAGGAAAAAGAAGATATTAAACAAAGTGATGAGACTGTTACAACTGAGGAAGATAATAATGTTAATATTGCGGACTTAGAACTTAATAGTACTTATACTGAACCTGATTCATTAGAAATAATGGATTTAGAATCTGACATAAAAGAAGAATCAGAAGATGATGATGAAGATACAAGTGGTCAAGGAACACAAAAAAAACAAGTTGTTCAAGATGTTGAAGATATAAAAGATTTGATTAAAAAGTTAAAAGATAATGGGTCTGATGTAGAAATAGAAGAATTTGACTTTGAAGAAATGTATCAATTAATAATAAAATTAAAGAAATAGGTTATTATAATAACCTATTTTTGATATAATAAAAATGGAGGAAAATATGAAAATAGGAATAGCGAATGATCATAGAGCATATGATGTAAAAGAAAATTTAAAAAAATTATTAGATGGGTATGATGTTGTTGATTTTGGATGTTTTTCTTCTGAAAGCGTGGATTTTCCAAAATATGCATTTCCACTTGCAGAATCAGTTAGAAATAATGATGTTGATTTAGGAATCGCAATATGTGGTACTGGAATAGGTTTTTCAATTGCATGTAATAAAGTTAAAGGTATTAGATGTGCAAAAATAAACTCTATAGAAGAAGCAAGACTTGCAAAAGAACATAATAACGCAAATATTTTAGCTTTTGGAGCTAATTACTTTAATGAATTACAAATAAAAGAAATGTTAGATACATTCATTAATTCGACATTTAATACAAATCCAAAGTATAAAATAAGAAATGAACAGATATTAAATTATGAGGATAAAAATGAGTATTAAATTAATATTATACTGTATTTTTATTCCGTTTTGTATTTGGATAATGACATCAACTAATTTAGATAAAATATTCAAGAAAAATAGTATAATGCAAATACATTCTTTGTATATTTTACTTTCTGTTTGTTTATCTTATTTAGTAGTTAATTTCTTAATGGATATTTATACCACAGTAAGTCTTCTTTAAAGGGATGATAAATTGAAAAAAATACTATTATTTACCATTATAATAATATTAATACCACTTTTTATTGTTGGTTTAAAAAACTCAAATGAAATAATAAATAAAATAAAATATGGAAGTGTAAATAATAAAATCATAAGAGTAAAAAGAAATGACTCTCAGTTAATAGAAAATATCACACTTGAAGATTATGTAATTGGAGTAGTAGCAGGTGAAATGCCTGCTTCATTTAATATAGAAGCTTTAAAAGCCCAAGCAGTAGCCTCTAGAACTTATGTTTTAAATAAAGTACAAAACGAAAAAGAAGATTATGATGTAGATGATGGAACATCTAGTCAAGTATACATAGATGTAGAACAAATGAAAGAAAAATGGCAAAATGATTTTGAAGATAATTATGCAAAAATAAAACAAGCTGTTATTGAAACAAAAGGTGAAGTTATTTTGTATGAGGATACTATTATTGATGCTTTATTTTTTTCTACAAGTAATGGTTATACTGAAAACAGTGATGATGTTTTTCAAAGTAGTGTTCCTTATTTAAAAAGTGTAGAATCCAAGTGGGATGAAGTTGAATCACCAGTTTTTTCTACTACTGAAGAAGTAAGTAAAAATGAGTTTTTGTTTAATTTAAATTTATCCGTTAATTCTGAGATTAGTATTGATAATATGGATACTACTAATACTGGAAGAGTAAAGACAATAACTATAAACGAAACTGTTTTTGAAGGTAGTAAAATAAGAAGTGTGTTTGGTTTAAAATCAACAAGTTTCACTATAGAATTAACAGATGATAAGGTTATTTTTCATGTAAATGGTTATGGTCATGGAGTTGGAATGAGTCAATATGGTGCTAATGGGATGGCAAAGGAAGGTTATAATTATAAAGAAATTTTAAATTATTATTATCAAGATTGTGAAATAAAAAAAATAAGTTAAATAATGTATATTTTCTCTCATTTTGTAAAAACTTAAAATGAGAGGTGATAAAGATGAAAAAAAGAAGGTTAAAACCACAAATTAAAATAGGAATAATAAGCACTTTATTTATAGCATTTGTAGTTACTGTTGGAATAATTAGTAACAATTATTCAACCCCAGTAATAAATATGAGTGATGATTATGTCTATGTAAGTGATTATATATTTGACAGTTATTACCCTGTTGTTAGCCAAGATGAAAAAATTCAAAAACCATATTCTTCTGATACAGTAAGTATCTATAAATATTTTTATGAAGAAGATGCAAGTGAAGAAGAACAAACAAATTCAATAATATATCATGAAGGAATTTACATGCAAAATTCGGGAGTTGATTATTCATCTGATGAAAGTTTTGATGTTTTATCTTCATTATCTGGCACGGTAACTGATGTATCTGATGATACGTTACTTGGTACTACTGTTGAAATAAGAAATTCAAGTGAAATTGTTACTTTATATCAATGTTTATCCGATGTTACTGTTCAAAAAGGTGACACGGTAACTCAAGGACAAGTAATTGCAAAAAGTGGAACATGTGAACTTAATAATGATGTTACAAACGGATTACACTTTGAAATATATAAAAATGGTACCGTAATCAATCCTGAAAAATACTATAATAAATCGGTTAAAGAATTATCAAGTAATTAATAACGATAAAATATGAAAAATAAAGATATAGGAATTGATTTAGGAACGGCTAACATACTTATATACGTAAAAGGAGAAGGTATTGTTCTTTGTGAACCTAGTGTTGTAGCAATAGATAAAGAAACAGGTAAAGTATTAGCGATAGGAAAGCAAGCTCATGATATGCTTGGAAGGACACCTGGAAGTGTTATTGCAATAAGACCTTTAAAAGATGGTGTAATAGCAGACTTTGATAAAACTGAAGTTATGTTGGATTATTTTATAAAAAAGATTAAAGGAAGAACCATTTTTTCAAGGCCAAGAATTCTTATATGCTGTCCCTCAAATATTACTCAAGTAGAAAAAAACGCAATAAGAGAAGTAGCAGAAAGAACAGGTGCAAAAAAGGTATATGTAGAAGAAGAACCAAAAGTAGCAGCTGTTGGAGCTGGTCTTGAAATATCAAATCCAAGTGGTAACATGGTAATTGATATCGGTGGAGGAACAACAGATATAGCAGTATTAAGTCTAAATGGAATAGTATATAGCGAATCTTTTAAGGTTGCTGGTAACACGTTTGATTTAGACATTATAAAATATATCAAAAACAAGTATAAGCTATTAATTGGTGAGGTTACAGCTGAAAAAATTAAAATAAAAATAGGAACAGTATCTGAAAAAAGTAAAGAAAAACAAATGAAAGTAAGAGGAAGAGACTTATTAAATGGTCTTCCAAAAACCATAGTAATAACATCATGTGAGGTAAAAGAAGCTATAAATGAAAGTGTTAATATGATAATTCATGGTGCTAAAACGGTACTTGAAAAAATAGAACCAGAGGTATCAGCAGATATAATTGAGAATGGAATAGTATTAACCGGCGGTGGAGCGTTATTAGAAGGTCTGGATAAATTAATAGAAGAAAAATTAAAAGTTCCAACGAAAATAGCTGATAGTCCGCTTACTTGTGTAGCAGAAGGTACCGGTATAATTTTGGATAGTTTAAATTAAT
>CAYSJY010000039.1:0-10783 GCA_964431705.1 uncultured Muribaculaceae bacterium
ACCAAACGTAAATAGTATTAAAATGAGTAACGAAAAGAAGTTTCGTTATTTCAGACTATTGACAAATAGGTATATAAATTACTTATTTGTCTTTTTTATTTAAATTTTATTTCAAAAATACAAAAATTTAAATATGCTTAACATAGTAGTGCAATGTGAATTTCTTGATATCTATTCACCACCAGTACTACTGACTATTATTTCCTTTTTTCCAAATAATTCTTTAGTTGGTATCTCTTCATTATATTTGACTATTTTTTTGCACTCTTTCATTATTCCTAATATAATTATATGAAAAATACATAAAAAAGTAAGGTTTAGTATGCTTTTATTTTTGAATAATAAAGCAACCTTACATTTTTATCATAATATATTTTATTTCAAAATTAAAAGATTGTTAACAAATTTTTTGACCTTTCTCAACAGTCTGAAAGCTCTTGTTAGTGCTTTTTTAATATGGTAACGTTTTTATTACCATACTGTCTTGTTTTATAAATAATTAAATTTTTATATTTTTCATAATTAATATTAAGTTCTGTTTCACAGATTATAAGACCCGTATTTGATAATATTTTTATATTATCATTTATTTTTGTTAATGATTTATCTAATTCATTGGTTTTATAAGGTGGATCTAAAAATATAATATCAAATACTTTATTAGAATCTATGAAATATTCTAACACTTTATTTGCATTTTGTTTAAAAACATATGCATTATTAATATTTAGCATTTTTAAGTTTTCATTAATTGTTTTAATAGCAATCTTATTATTATCTACTAGGTAAGCTTCTTTAGCACCACAAGATAAGGCTTCTATTCCTAAGTTACCTGTTCCTGAGTATAAATCAAGTACGATAGCATCTTTTATATAATTTTGAATGATTGCAAAAACAGATTCTTTTACTCTATCCATGGTAGGTCTTGTTCCTTTTATATCAAAACCTTTTAATGTTCTTCCTTTATATTTACCACTTATTATTTTCATTTAAATCACCTATAAAAATTTTATCATATTAATAGGTAATTTTAAATAATGTTTATTACTTTCTTACTTAAGTATTTTTTATAATATTTAAAAGGTATTACTTTTTGTTAGTAACACCTTTTGTTATCTGATTTATTCTACTATTTATTTTAATTGCAAGAATGTTTATTTTGTTTTGAATATCTATGTATTCTTTTAATGTTTTATTTTCTAATAACTTTTTTTTAGCTTCTTGATATTCTTCTTTTAATTTATATTTTTCATACATTTCTTTAGCATTATTAAATTCTTTAATTAATTGCTGTAAAGATTTATCTTTTTTAATTTCTTTTTTTATTTTCGTTAATTTCAAATTAACTTCTGAGTTTTCTATTTCATCTATTATTTCAAATATTTTATCTGTCATTTTTATCACCTAAGTACGTTAATTAATTTACTTATCATATCTATTTTATCCATAAAATTATTTATTTTATCTTGCGGTCTTAGTTTATATTCTTCTTTTACTTTGTTAATAAAAGAATCAATCATATTTGGATTTCTATTTAATATCTTATACCAATATGAATTAGATCTTAAATATCTTTTATAATCTGGATTAGAATCTATAATAAGTTTTATTTTAGTTTCCATTAATCTTCAAACTTCTTAAACACTTGTCTTGGTTCATAAGATGAAGTATTATCATTAGTCTTTGACTCTGTTAAACCTTGAAGCAAACCAATTACCTTTTGAACGGCATTAACACTTTTTTGAACTTGATTCATATCTACTTTTCTAACCCAGTCGGCAAGAGATGATAAACTAAAACTTTGATTATTAATATAATCTTTGCTAGTTATGTTTTCTTCTTTATACTTATCCCATATTTTTTCATCATTGCCATATAAAGACCAAATTTCATAAAATTTTTGCCATGTCATTTCACCTTTTGTTACATAATTTATAAGTTCTGGTCTTTCTTTTACAAATGCTTTAAATTCTTCTTTTATAATAACCACCCTAATATAGTTTATGCATCTTTAGACTTTTTTTTCATCTTCAAAAGCATTAGCTTATCTTCTTGTTTAATACGTTTAGAATCTCGTATTTTACTTATTGCTTTATTATACGTTACATAATCTATTTTGGTATCTTTTAAATATTTTAAAGTATCAATTGGAAATTTTATATAACATAAACTAATAAGCCAAGCTTTTACCATCATTATGTAATAAAAATCATTTTTATCATTATCAATAAAATTAAATATATCAGCTAAATATTTATCTTCTATGAAATAAGAAATCAAAATATCAAACGCACATCTTACTTTCCATGGGTTTTTACTAGTTATTATTTTACTTACATATTTAAAGGCTTTTTCTTTATTCTTTTTTATTATCTTACAGTTTGAAATAACCAAATCACAAATTGCCCAATTATCTATTTTAAGCATGAATTTATCTAACTTATCTATCATTACGTCATATTCTTTAATAAATGATATTACAAGTCCTTGTATTAAAATTTCTTCATAATATTCATCCTCAGCCATTTTTAAAAATAGTTCATAATTTGTTTTTGATATATCGCGAGCAATCTTTTTTAATAAAGGACTTCTTACTCCTATCGTTTTTTTAGAAGTTTTAATTATCTTATCATTAAATGACTTATATTTTAAATCCTGATTAGAAAATAATAATTTTAAAAGTTCTTGGTTAGTCATGTTTTTACCCCTTACTAATCAGTAATCCCACAAGTAATCGTAATTACGTAAAAATCATTGCTTTCATACGTTACCTCATAAGAAATTCCTATAAAATTATATGTTATGAAAGAAGAATAATTTTGCATAAGATCTTCTAGGTCATTTAATGATACTTGAACATCAAAGAAGTTTTGTATTATTAAATTAGAATCATTTACTAAATTTTGTTTTGTAAAAGAATCTTTAGTATACATTAAGCTAAGTGATAAGTAAAACACCGTATTAGTAGTGTCATAATATACGTTTATAGAATCAGTTAAGTTTTCATCATGACTTTTATACGCATAAGTCGTAGCATACTCATCACCATACATGACCACTGTTTCCTCTTGTGAACCATCAAAACCAATATTTAAAAATAGTGATTCTCTATCAGCAGGATTAATGACTGCATAATAACCGTCAAAAAAGTTAACGGTGTTATAACTATTATCTTCCTCTTCTTTTAACAACCATACATTAAGAAAACTTGAAAATAATAATAAAACAATAATTGCTAGTATTACAGCAAACCAAATCTTGAATTTCTTATTCCCCATTTTTTTCTTACCTGGTGTAACATAAGGTTTACCTGGGAATTTTTCAAAATATATACCACTTGCATCTTTCATATGTCCACCTCTATTTTAAATAATAACATTTATTAATTTTTTTAACAATACTTTATAGATTAAATTGACAATATTATAAAAGAAACTATGACTTTATAGTTTCTTTTATTTTTTTAATTACTTTTTTTTCAATTCTTGAGATATAACTTTGTGATATGTTTAATTTTTTTGCAAGTTCTTTTTGAGTTATTTCTTTTTCTCCAAAAAGTCCATATCTTAGTTTCATTATTTCCTTATCCCTTTTTGGTAATTTTTCTATTTCCTTAAGTAATGTCAGCTTAAGATCATTATTTTCTAGCTCTTTGGTAACTAAATCAGGTTCAGTACCAAGAATGTCTTCTAAATGAAGTTCATTTCCTTCTGCATCAAAAGACAAAGACTCCTCTAAAGACACATCGGCATTCCTTTTTTTATTTTTTCTTAAATACATTAAAATTTCATTATCAATACATCTAGATGCATATGTTGCAAGTTTTATGTTCTTATCCATCTTATAAGTATTTATTCCTTTTATAAGACCAATGGTTCCAATACTTACTAAATCTTCTAAATCTATTTTGGTATTTTCATACTTTTTAGATAAGTATACAACTAATCTTAAATTATGTTCAATAAGTTTATTTTTAGCCTCCACACTTCCATTTTCAAACTCTTTTAAATATTTTAATTCATCTTCTTTACTTAAGGGCTCTGGCAATGCATCAGTTGATCCTATAAAAAATATAGTACTTACCCTTTTAAATAATTTTTTTAAAAACAGCAAAATCTTTTTCATTCACATTCCTCCTTAATTAATTTTTCATGTAAAAGTAAGTCTACTCCTTCAATGTTAAAATTATTGTCAGTTATTCCTACTAAACAATCAATTCCTACTTTTTTACCATTTATGATAATCTTCTTTATTTTAAAACATTTAAGTAAACTTTCTTTATTAACTGTTTTACATGGTACTAAAATACACCTAGGCTTATAATTTTGTAAAATACTTTTATTAACAACGATGATAGGTCTTTTTTTATACGGATCATACAAATTATTACCAGTATCTAAAAAACCCGTCAAAAGCTTTGTTTTGCCATTTAAAAAAGTTATTTCAACCTCGTATTTTTTAGCATATTCTTCCTTTAATTTTCTTTGTTTTTTTATGTATATAAATAAAATCAATGGCGATAGAAAAAAAATCAAGATAAAATTTATACTAAAACCATTATGATAAAAAACTAAACCCGTGTTTTTATATGATAAAGAATCATTAACTAAATATAAAGCACCACCTAAAATAATACTTACTAAATATAAATAGATAATATTATTAATAGTGTACTTTATATCTTTAAAACCAAAAGAAATTAAGACCATGAATATAGAAATAACAATTTTTAACAAAAATAAAGTAAAAGAATTAAATGGATAAAATAAAGAAAATATACTTAATGCACCCACTAAAGATGCTAGTAATAATCTTTTTATTTTAGCGTTTCTTTTTAGTATTAAAGATACAGATAATAAAAGGATAAAATCTAAAAAGAAATTTAAAAACAAGATTAAGTCTAGATATATTTTCATATCATCACCATTTTAAGTATAAAAAAAAGACACTAATTAAAGTGTCGTAAAAAATATAGAAAATATGATTTTTTCATATAAAAAAAGTGCTTTAAAAAGCACTATTAAAAGCTTCTTCTATTCTTTAAGAAGTTTGGTATATCATCATCGTCATCATCATCTTGAATTAAACTACTTACCCTAGATTGATTTGATTGAACATTAGAACCCATTTGATTTTGTTCTTTAGTTTTTTGATCACCTTTTTCGAATCCAGTAGCAATTACGGTAACGATTACCTCATCAGTTAGGTTTTCGTTGATAACCGCACCAAATATTGTATTAATATCATTGTTAGACGTTGACCTTACTACTTCTGCTGCATCTTCAGCTTCAAATAAAGTAAGGTTCGCTCCACCGGTAATGTTAATTATAGCATCAGTTGCGCCAGATATATCAGTTTCTAAAAGAGGACTAGATACAGCTTGTTTAGCAGCTTCAACGGCTCTGTTTTCACCAGTACCCATACCAATACCAATCAATGCGTTTCCACTTTTTTCCATTACCGCTTTAACATCCGCAAAATCAAGGTTAATAAGTCCTGTTACCGCAATTAAATCAGATATTGATTGAACACCTCTGTGAAGTACGTTATCAACTTCGTGGAAAGCTTCAACCATAGGCGTTGTTTTATCAATTATTTCTCTTAATCTATCATTTGGAATAACAATCAACGTATCAACGTTTGACTTTAATTCAGATAGGCCTTCAATTGCTTGTGCCATTCTTCTTTTACCTTCAAAACTAAAAGGCTTAGTTACGATAGCAACCGTTAATGCACCCAATCCTTGAGCTACTTCTGCAATTACTGGTGCAGCACCAGTACCAGTTCCACCACCCATACCGCAGGTGATAAATACCATATCAGAACCTTTTAATGCCTCTTCTATTTCCTTTTTAGACTCAACGGCAGCTTCTCTTCCAATTTCAGGACGACCACCGGCTCCTAAACCTCCAGAAATCTTAGAGCCAATTTGTATTTTTGTTTCTGCTTTAGAACTATTTAACACTTGTAAATCAGTGTTAGCAACAATAAACTCAACACCTCTTACTCCACATTCTATCATTCTATTAACAGCGTTACCTCCGCCGCCACCGACACCGATAACTTTTATTTTTGCTAATTGATCTACTGGTAAACCAAACATCTTATTTCCTCCTTAATTATCAAAAAAGTAGTTAAAAATTCGTCCTAATACCGAGGCATTTTTACCTATTTTAGTTTTATTATGGATTAAGCCATCGACATCATTACTACTAAACATTGAATATTCTTTTCCCCTTAATTTAATCTTTTTAACAAAATACTTAATAGAACCAGAAACGGTTATGAACCTTGCTTTTCTAATTCCTAAAGTATTTAGCATATAAGTCTTAGCCTTATCTGCAAAAACATCTTCCAAAACGAAATTAACACCAGGCATATCAGTTATGCCACCTAAAACCATTATATAACGAATTCGTTTATTTGTTAATACTTTTGCTTCATTTTTCGCAACATTTAGTATTTCTACTAAACGTTTGTTGATTATTTTAGATAGTTCGTGTTGGTTAATTTTAACCAATTTTCCATTGACATCCCGTGCTTCATACGTTTCTGTTTTATTAGCATACTTAAAATGAGCAACCCCAAAATTTTCTTTTGCCTTCCTTGCGGTTTTCTTAGTGGTGTAATAAATATAAGAAATATCATTATCAATTACGTTAGAACCTATTTTCAAAACCGACGTATTAGTTATAATGCCTTTATTAAATACGGACAACGTAGTTATTTCCTTACCAATGTTAATGATTAATGACATATCCTCATTCATTTCTTCCGTATGAGCTTCTTCATAATCAGCGATAGAAGATAAAACAAGGTCAACCACCTCAACGCCGCAAGATTCTACAACCTTAGCATAATTTGCAACGAGCATTTTAGGAACACATACCATCATTGCTCTAATAGCAAGTCTATCACATATTTTATTTTTAGGATCACGAATCGTTTCAATTTCAGAACCATTTTCATATATAGTAAAATCTATCGGGGTAATGTTAACTAATTCCATGTTTGGCATAACACCTTGCATAACTGAGTTTTGAACACGTAAGATATCTTTTTCACTAACCATTTTCTCATCATTTAAAATCGGAACGTTACCATGTACTAACGTGCACTCCGCATCATATGCAGGTATCGTTATAATGGCTTTTTTTATTTGAATACCGATTCTTTTTTCAATGTCCTCTAAAGCTAATTTAAGTCTTTCTTGAACTTGGTTTTCATCAACAATTTTGCCTTGCTTTATTCCTTTAGCCCTAACTGATGATACCGCAAGAGTTCTATATCTTTTTGCGTAATACTCCGCAACAAGAATCCTTATGGTATCAGAGCCAATATCTATACATGTATATATTTTCTTCATAGAAATTACTCCCTTTAATCTTTACCATATAGAATAATTATACTATATAAATCATTTTTTTTAAAGTAAAAGTTTAGTAATGAAATCAAAAAAATGATTACTTAGCTTCAAAGTAATCACCATAATCTAGGTACAAAGTACCATTTTGCTTACCAATATTTACTAAAATTGTATTATATTTATTAATCTTTGCAAACTTATTTACCGTTAAATAAACACTATTACCATCATTCATATATAAGTAATAACGATCAGTATCTATATCGTTAGGATCATACATTATTTCTGATATCTGACATAAAATATCATTATCTATTTTATTCATCGCAGATAAAAACTTCTTCTTTTTATCACTTGGCACTTCATTCGTTAAGTAAGGAACACAAACAACTTTATCATCACTTATTTCACCATCTATAGTAACCTTATTACCAGTTTCTTTATCAATGTATAAAATCTTTTTTTCTTCTATCGTTATTTTAATACTTAAAAGTCCTTTAGTTACTTTTACACTTTTAATATAATCATTTTTAAGTAATTTATTTTTAACAGAAAAACTAAACGTTGAAAAATAAGATGGATAATCTTCTAAATTAGCTTGTTCTATTATTTCCTGATCAGTTAAAATAACATTACCCTCAATTATTATACTTCTTATTGGAACATCAACAAATTTAATAATTAAAAAGCAAATAACTATAAAAACTAATATTAAGAATAATAACCTACCTTTTTTTAATCGTCTTTTTTTGGTTGTTTTATTTTTTTTCATCTTTTACTCCCAATTAACAAACTCTTGTTCTATTTTTAAATCAATGTTAGTTTCTTCCTTTACTTTATCATGAACGTAATAGATTAAATTCTTAACATCACTAGCGGTAGCCTTATTATAATTAATTATAAAATTAGCATGCTTTTCACTTACCTTTGCACCACCGATACTATATCCTTTTAAATTACAATTTTCAATTAACCTACCAGCAAAATCATTTTCTGGGTTTCTAAATACTGATCCTGCTGACGGATACTCAAGTGGTTGCGTCATAAGTCTTTTTTGTTTTCTTCGTTCCATGAGTTCTTTTATCTCTTTTTTATCACCACGTCTTAGTATAATGGTTGCTTCTAAACATATGAAATTAGGATTATGTTTCAAAAATGAAGTTCGATATTTATAATTAAGATCCTTGTTATATAAAGTTTTAACTTCTAAATCAGGTGTTAAAACCTTTATTTCTGATACAATGTATCCCATATCTGATTTATAAGCTCCAGCGTTCATAAACACCGCACCACCAATACTTCCTGGAATTCCACCTGCAAACTCTAATCCAGTAAGACCTTCTTTTAAAGCGTTAAAGGCAAGTTTAACCAAACTATATCCTGCTCCAACCGTTATTTTTGTATCTTCAATTTTTAAATCATTAAATTCATCTAATTTTATTAGTACTCCATCATATACCTTATCACTAAATATAATATTAGAACCAAAGCCAATAACTTTATGTTTTACGTTATCATCTTTTAATTTTTTTAACAAAAGTATTAATTTTTTTGTGTTTTTAGGATAAACCAAAACCTTGGCTGTACCACCGACTTTATAAGTTGTGTAATTACTTAAAGTTATGTTTTCTTTTATCTTTCCAATATCATTTTTCTTTATGAACTTAATTATTTCTTGCATTTTTATCACCTGCTAGTTTTACTATTTCATCATATATTATAGAAGCACTGTTTTTAACTTCAAACTTTTTTAAATTTTCTTTTAAGTTTTTTGTAAATAGTCTATCGTTTAATATTTTTTCTACCATTCTTAAAAGTTCATCACCTTGTAAATCTTTTTCTTCTAATATCAAGGCGGCATTTTTATTTACAAAATCCATGGCGTTTTTATATTGATGATTTTCGGTAACGTACGGACTAGGTATTAAAATAGATGGTACGTTTAAAGCCGATATTTCACTTAAAGTTGAAGCCCCTGCTCTAGATACTAAGCAATCGGTTTTTTTAAGAAGTGAAGTCATGTTGTTTACGTACGGAGTTATCTTAATATTATTAGTATATTTTGCTTTTTTAAATTCATCATAATAATTCTTACCCGTTACGTACAAAATTTCATAATCTTTATTATTAAATAAAGCAAGCATATTCTTCATTCGTTCATTTATCGTCTTAGATCCAAGTGAACCCATAACTATTAATACTAGTTTTTTGTTAACACTCAACCCATATTCTTTTTTATCAGCAACATTCGCTAAATAGGCATCCTCACTACAAGGATTACCAGTGTAAATAATCTTTTTATCATTTAATTTTTCTTCTAAACTCTTAAATGATACAAATATCTTATCAGCATACTTACTTGCAAATTTATTACTAATACCAAAAATGGAGTTTTGTTCATGAATACAGCATTTAACACCCAGTTTATGAGTAGCATAAATAACAGGTGCACAAACATATCCACCGAACGTTACAACAACATCAGGATTGAATTTTTTTATTATTTTTTTGCACTTTGATATTGCATTTAAAAACAAAAACGCACTTTTTATATTTTTAAGACTTAAACTTCGTTTCAAGCCTTCAACGTTTACTGATGCATACTTAAAACCATAGGTTGGAACAATATCTTTTTCCATTCTTTTTGTTGTTCCTATATAAAGTATTTCTGATGTTTTGTCCATTTGTTTTATTTTTTTTGCAACAGCAAGTGCTGGGTATATGTGTCCTCCGGTACCACCGGCTGATATGATAACTCTCACTTAGCATCACCTACTTTATAATTATATCATAATTATATGTTTTTTAAATTAGAAAAAGAATGGACTTTACAAGCAAAAAAAATAACACTCCTGATAAAAGCGTTATCTTTTTAGTTTAGAATGAAAAATCACTTCGAACTTAAGTAAACCTCAAATTCTTTTTTAAATATTATCAGTATTTAATGTGATATCTTATTCCAATGAGTTTTCTTTCTCATTTACAATTGTAAGGCCCAGAGTTAAATAAGATTAGCTATTTGCCATTTTCGCTATCAATTACGATAGATTACTAATAAGAATAATCATTTATAAAAGAAATTGCTTCCTTTTATAAATTCTTCATATCAGTAATACCTCTAGGTTAACTTAATTGTACCATATTATATTTTTTTGTCAATATATATTTTTAAAAAATTAAAAAAAATTAAATATAGTGTAAATAAATGACTAGATTTAAATTTTTTCATTAAATATTAGTACTTGATATTCTAAATTTTTGGTTGTCATTCTATCATAACATTTCACATTTTTTGATTTCAGTATTTTTATATTATTAATTTTTCACATGTCTTGATATATTAAGTATTATTCCCATCTCTACTAAGGTAATGATAAGACTTGATCCTCCGTAGCTAAAAAATGGAAGTGTAACCCC
>CAYSJY010000040.1:0-10678 GCA_964431705.1 uncultured Muribaculaceae bacterium
TTTTATAATTATTTTTTAGTCTTTCGTTATTCGGTTCCATATCAAGAGCAATAGTTACGTATTTTAATGATTCTTTATATTCACCTAAGTTAAAGGTTGTAATAGAAAGTAAATCATAAACAGTGTAATTCCAACTGATTGGTTCGTTTATGTAAGATTTTGCATGGCTTTTGATTTTTAAAGCATCTAGGCAGTATTTTTTAACATCTATCCAGTTGTTTAACTCATATTCTAATAAAGCCCTTTCCATGTAAGGATCTCTTAAGTATGGGGCCTCATTTATTGCCTTATCAAGCCACATTCTAGCCTCATCATATCTTTTTAAGTATTTATAACATCTTGCTATAAACCTCATTGATGCACATCTTTCATCTTTCCAAGTTGCACTTTTTAAATTTAGGTGTTTTATTAAAGTATCAATAGCTTCATTATATTTACCATGAAACATGTATTCTCTTCCTAAATAATGCATGTTTCTATCATTTTCTGGACTTTCTTTTACTGATAATTCTAAAAGAGGTAAATAACTACTCCTTGATTTATTATCGTCTGGAAAGTGATCTACGGTAAATTCATCAGTTGTTGCCCAAACTTCTTTATCACCAGTAAACTCTAGTACCTCATGAACTGGATGTATCCATTTAAATCCATGTCTTGCGTGTATTTTTTCGATGTAAAAGTTAACCTCTGGATTACCATTTCCATCATGAGACCAGTTATAATTATACCTTACGTGATTAACACCGTTTTTCCATATGTTTTCTAATTTTTGTCTCCATCCTTTGCTTATTACCTCGTCTATGTCAATGCAAACACATATATCATAATCTTCTGGAACTAGTTTTAAAGATTCGTTTCTTGCAACATCAAACCTCCACGGAATAATTTTTTTAATCGTTACGTTTGCACCTAATTTTTTTAACTCTTCTAAAGTATTATCAGTTGAACCAGTATCTAAAACAAAAACTTCATCAGCTTCTTTAACTGTTTCATACCATCTTTTAACAAATTTTTCTTCGTTTTTACAAATAGCATAAACAGCAACTTTATATTTTTCCATGAAATTAATCTCCTTATTTATATATTGATAAATAAAAAGGTAAGCAAAAGAAGCTTACCAATTTTAATTCTAAGGTCCTGTTGGCCCAGTTGGTCCGGTTGCGCCAGTAGGTCCAGTAGCACCAGTTGGTCCGGTTGCGCCAGTTGGTCCAGTTGCGCCAGTAGGTCCTGTTGCGCCAGTTGGTCCGGTTGCGCCAGTTGGTCCGGTTGCACCAGTAGGTCCAGTTGCCCCAGTTGCCCCAGTAGCACCAGTTGGTCCAGTTGTTCCTGCAGTACCAGTTGTACCTGTTGCCCCAGTTGCGCCAGTTGCGCCAGTAGGTCCAGTTGCACCGGTAGGACCTGTTGCTCCGGCTGGTATTGATAAATTTAAGAAAAAGTTTGGTGTTGTACCTGTAATACTAGCTGTAGCTTGACTTCCAGGTGTTCCAGTTGTAACAGTTCCTATTGTTATTGTAGGTGTTGCTCCAGTTGCACCGGTTGCCCCAGTTGCGCCGGTTGCCCCAGTTGCGCCGGTAGGACCTGTTGCGCCGGTAGGTCCAGTTGCGCCAGTAGGTCCGGTTGCACCAGTAGGTCCAGTTGCTCCAGCAGGAATAGTAAAGTTTAATACGGCAGCGCCACTTGTTCCACTATTGGTAACTGATGCAGCTGTTCCAGGATCTGATGTTGTTGTAAGTCCAACGGTTACTGTTGCAGGACCTGTAGGTCCAGTTGGTCCAGTAGGGCCAGTTGCACCTTGTACATAAGATGGACAACAACAATTTTTTCTGTTTTTCATCTGCTCAACAGCTTCTCTTACGATGTTACTACTTTCAAGATAATTTTCATTGTTATTCATGCAAAATACTCCTTTCAAAATATAATATGATTTTCTTTAATTAAATAAGCATTACGTTTGTTGCATATTAAATCAAAATGTGCTATTATCTAGTTGCTTAATTATTTTGGAGGTTTAATATGAAAGAGGTTATTATTGATGCTTTAGTAGATACTCTAAAAATAGTCCCGTTTTTATTTATTGCTTTTTTAATAATGGAATTTATTGAGCATAAGTTCAATAAAAAAGGGAAAGAAAAAATAAAAAAAGCCGGGAAACAAGGCCCTTTATTCGGCAGCCTTTTAGGTGCTATTCCACAATGTGGATTTTCTGCTATGGCAACTAATTTATACGCTACTAGAATAATAACACTTGGAACTTTAATTGCGGTTTATTTATCTACTTCTGATGAGATGCTTCCAATATTAGTATCAGAAGGTGCACCTGTAAGCGTTATTTTAAAATTTTTAATATTAAAAATATTAATTGGTATGGCATTTGGATTTATAATCGATTTAATATTAAGAAAAAAACATAAAAACAATAATTACGAAATAGAAGATTTTTGTAAAAAGGAGCATTGTCACTGTTCTCATAGCCTAGTTATGTCTTCTTTAAAACATACTTTTAGTATTACCGTTTTCATATTAATTGTTAACTTGGTTTTGAACGTTGGGATGCATTATTTTGGTGAGGAAAAATTAAGTGAGATGTTATTTAAAGATAGCTTGTTTGCTCCTTTTATAACGGCTTTAATAGGTCTTATTCCAAACTGTGGTGCAAGTGTTGTTTTAACTGAGTTATATCTTGCAAGTGCCATATCTTTTGCAGCTTGTCTAGCAGGATTATTAACGGGAAGTGGCGTTGCTTTAGCACTTTTATTTAAGGTAAATAAAAATAAAAAAGAAGATATAAAAATAGTTATTATTTTATATTTAATAGGATCTTTATCAGGAGTTATTACAGAAATTATTACGATGTTATTATGATTGCTTAATTGACTTTTTATTTATTAAAAAAGTCTTTTTTGATATAATAAAAAAGGAGATGATAAAATGATAAAACCTTTGGTATTATGTATTTTAGATGGTTGTGGAATAAGAAAAGAAACAGACGGTAATGCTTTTAAATGTGCTAATAAACCTACCTTTGATTATTTATGGGAGAACTTTCCACATTCTCTTTTAGAAGCAAGTGGACAAGAAGTTGGACTTCCAAAAGGACAAATGGGAAACAGTGAAGTAGGGCACATGAACATTGGAGCAGGAAGAATTGTTTATCAGCCACTTGAGTTAATAAATAAAGCAATTGAAGATAAAACTTTTTTTGAAAATAAGGAAATATTAAACGTTTTAAATCATGTTAAGAAAAATAATTCTTATCTTCACCTTATGGGACTTTTATCAAGTGGAGGTGTACATTCACACATTAATCACTTAATGGCTTTAATAGATATGTTAAAAGAAAATGGTATTAATCATGTATGCTATCATCTTTTTTTAGACGGAAGAGATGTTGAACCTAAAAGCGCTTATACATACATAAAAATGTTAGAAGACAAAATAAAAGAAACTGGTATTGGTAAAATAGTTACGATATCAGGAAGATATTATGCAATGGACAGAGATAATAATTATGATAGATTAAAAAAAACATATGATGCAATCGTTTACAATGATGCATCAAAATATAATAGTTCAAAAGAAGTGATTGATAAAAGTTATGAAAATAACGTTACCGATGAATTCGTTGTTCCAGCTTTAATAAATGAAGGTAAATTAAATGATAATGATGGGGTTATAACTTTTAATTTTAGACCAGATAGATTAAGGGAGATGTTTACAGCACTAACAAATCCAAAAGAAAGCGAGCTTAAAAACGCAAAGGTATTTAATAACTTAAGCGTTGTAACGATGATGCCGGTTGTAAATACAGTTAAATGTCCTCATGCGTTTAATCATCAAAGTCTAGATGATACTTTGGGAAAATATTTATCCATGAATAAACTTAATCAATTAAGAATTGCGGAAACAGAAAAATATGCTCATGTAACTTACTTTTTTGACGGCGGAGTAGAGGAAAACTTTGATGGTATGAAAAAGATTTTAATACCATCACCTAAGGTTGCAACTTATGATATGAAACCAGAAATGAGTGCTAAAGAAGTTACTGATACGTTGCTTAGTGAACTTGATAAAGATTACTTTGATGTTGTAATACTTAATTATGCTAATGGTGATATGGTAGGTCATACTGGAAATTATGATGCTGCTTTAAAGGCGGTAGAATATCTAGATAATTGTTTAAAAAGATTATATGATAAAGTACTAGAAAAAAATGGGACTTTAATAATTACCGCTGATCATGGTAATTGTGATATTATGTGGGATGAAAATCACGCCTTAGTAACATCACATACCACAAGTAAAGTTCCTTTCATAATAACTAAAAAAGACGTTTTATTAAACAACGGAAAACTTGCGGATATAGCACCTACCATGTTAGAATTACTTAAAGTTAAAAAACCAAATGAAATGACTGGAGAAAGTCTAATAAAACACTAATTTGACAAGCTTTTAAACGCTTGGTATACTATGTTTTGTTAAGAAGGGATTAATATGGCAAAGGAAAAAAAGAAAAAAAGTGTTGTTACTAAAAAAACAAATAATAAAAAAGATGTTAAAACCATATCTAAAAACAAAGAAATAAAAAAGAATAATAAGTTAAAAATAATTATTCCAACAATAGTTATTTTAATAATTTTGATTGTTGTTTTACTAATTATTTTAACGAGTGGCAAAAAAACTATTATATGTACTAAAACACTTAACGAAAATGGTGTTAAAGTAAACGATGAAATAACAATTAACATGAAAAACAAAAGCATTACAAAGATAGTTGTTTATAAAACATTATCAATTGATAAAAGTGATGATGAAATAAGTTATTTAAGTGCTGTTAAAGATGCTTTAGAAGATGCTTATGAAAGTATTGGAATTGATTATGACATAACCCAAAGCGATGATGAGCTTATAATTAATCTTACTTATGAATCTAAAAAAGAGTACATATTAGATAATATTTTTATAGATATTGAAGATGACGGATTAAGCGTAAACGTAATTTCAGAAGATAGAGAAAACAATTATGCTACCATCGATTTGTCAGAAGAATATGATGATGAAAATATTATAAAAATAATAGAAAATGCTGATTATTCGTGTAAAAGTTAAAAAAATAGCAAAAAATGTCGACTTTTTTTACAAAAACACTTGATTTATTTTTAAATATATAGTATCTTTTATATCGGAAGTACACATTACTTCCCTTATTGCATAAGGACATAGTTTTACCCACCGTGTCCTTTTTCTATTGCAAAAATTATGATATAATGCTTTTGTTGGAGGATAATGAATGAAAAAAATAATTAATTTTTTTATAATGATTTTAATAGCTATTTTAGTTTTTGTATTATGTGTTAGTTTTACCATAAATAACGTTATTATAAATACTTTATCAAAAGAAATTGTTTCAAGCGAAATATCAGACGTAGTAATTAGCCAAATAGAAAGCGAATATGAAAGTATTGACTATGAATCATTAGACGCAATAAGAGAAAACATAAATAACAGTAACGTAATAAATGAAATAACGGAAAAATACTTACAAAACATAATAGATTCAATAGTTAATGATACTGATATAATAGTACCAACCACAAAAGATGAAGTACTTACGATAATTAATGAAAATGAGTCTGTGTTAACTGAAAATGGAATAGAGCTAACGGAAGAGGAAAAAGAACAAATTGCTAATGAACTTACCGAAGATGGAAGATTATCAACCGTTTATAAAAACGTTAGTGAAAGCGTAAAAGAAAATATCTCTGATAATAATGTTAGTTTAATAAAGATATATGATAAAATAACAACAAAAGTATTTAGAGTGATGATTATAATTACAATTGTGATATTAACTCTTATTCTTGCGTTAAATAAAAAAACGTATTACAGATGGACTTATAATTTATCAGTTTCATGTTTTATATCAGGTGTTTTACTTGCTTTTATACTTCCGTTTGTTACTGATTCATTAGAAACTGATTTAACAACAGAGTTATTAGGAACATCTTCTACTATAAATATTAATTCAATGATTAATGCTGGATACATATGTTTTTGCGTTTGTGCATTATTTATAATTATTTACATGATAGGAAATAAAATCACTAGGTATAATGATAGTAAATATGATTAAGAAGACCAAACGGTCTTTTTTATTGACTTTATATTTTTATTATGATATCTTGTTTGTATTAAAAAAGGAGTGTGGTTAAGATGACAATGTTAAAAAGTTTTAATAATTTGATATTTGGTAAGATTAATCACACGTATTTTATAAATTAATAATATTTATGTTTGTTTAATCTTGCTATAAAATAGAAAGTTTTTTAATTCGATAATTTTTATAAACTTGCGCGATTAATACTTATAAAATAAAAAAGAGGTGAAATTAATGGAAGATAATCAAAAAAAGAAAAGTCTAAAAGAACTTAACAGCATATATCGTTTAGTTAAACAAGATAAGTATAAGCTTCTTGTAGCTTTTATGTGTATTTTTATAAGTTCATTAGCTAACATATCAAATGGTTATTTGCAAGGTGAAATAACTGAATCAATTATTGCTTTAAATATTAGGCAAGCACTTTTGTTTTTGGGTATTTATTTTATTTTGTATATGGTGTTTAATAATTTGCTAAATAATATCGGAGTTATGATTGGAAATAAAATAGAATCTAATTTATCTAGAAAGTTAAGTATAATAGTTTATAAAAAAACACTTAATTTACCTTCTTATGCTTTTGAAGAAAAAACAAGTGGTGAACTTATCAACAGGATAACTTCTGATACTGAGACTCTTTCAAATACTTTCAACAGTATAATTCAAACACTCATTAATTTATTTGGGTGCCTTATTATTTTGGTTTATATCTTTTTCAATTCTTGGATAGTTGGGTTAGAAATACTCGTTTTCCTTAATGTTATTATTATGATAACAAAGATTTTTAACCCAAAAATAAAAAAGATAAATAAAGAATTAAAGATCAAAAAAGATGCTTATACCGCACTTTCAACAGAGTCCATAAGGGGTATAAGAGAAATTAAAACTTTAGGTATCAAAGATAATCTAATAAGTGAGGTAAATACTTTAAGAAAACTTATTTTTAATAAGGATATTGAAGATATTAATCTTCATAGGACTTATTCAATTATCATGCAGATGGCAAGAACTCTTCTTGAGGTAATTGTTTTTGCAACTTGTTTAATAGAAATATACTATGGAAGATCTTCAATTGGATTTTTCATGGCAATGACTTGGTATGTATATAAATACACATGGCTTGTTGATAATTTAATTAGCATGAACAGAATGTATCAAAGATTATTTATTTCTTTAAGAAGAATAAATGAAATAATAGACAATACTTTATATGATGATGAGACGTTTGGGAAAATAAATTTAAAAAACTCAAATGGTGTTATAACGTTTGATAACGTAACTTTTAATTACCCTAATGAAAAGCAAACCCTAAATAACTTTAGTGTAAGATTTGATACTAACAAAAAAATTGCGGTAGTAGGTAAATCAGGACAAGGTAAATCAACTTTATTTAATCTAATTACAAGGATATTTGATTGTAACAATGGTAATATTTATTTAGATGAAGTAAACATAAAGGACTTAACGGAAGATTCTTTAAGAAAAAACATATCAGTAATAAGACAAGAACCATTCTTGTTTAACAGAACCGTTATGGAAAACTTCAAGGTTGTAAAACCTAATATAACATTAAAAGAAGTTAAAAAATATTGTAAAATGGCTTATTTAGACGAATATATAGAATCTTTACCAGAAAAATATGATACGAAGTTAGGTGAAGGTGGAGTTAATTTATCCGGCGGTCAAAAACAAAGGTTATCAATTGCAAGAGCGCTTGCTAAAGAAAGTAAGGTAATTCTTTTTGATGAGGCAACAAGTGCTCTTGATAATGAATCTCAAAGTTATATTAAAAAGGTAATAGATGATTTAGTTAAAAATCATACTGTAATAATTATTGCGCACCGGTTATCAACGATTGTTGACGCTGATATAATATTTGTTGTTGATAAGGGTAAGATTGCTGATTCTGGTACCCATAAAGAATTACTAAATAAAAGTAAGGTTTATAAAACCTTATATGAAAGTGAAGATAAAAATTAAAATATCTTTGCTTTTTTTGAATAAAAATAGGTATTTTACATAAGATAAAATAGAATTAAAAAAATTAGCACTTTCACTTGACAAGTGCTAAAAATAGTGATATAACATTAGTAGAAAGGAAGATGAGATATATGAGTTTATTACCAAGAGGTTATTTTGATGATTTTTTTGATGACTTCATGCCAACAAATAAAAAGGACAACATGAAATGTGATATTTATGAAAAAGATGGTGATTATCATATTGAAATGGATGTTCCTGGATTTAATAAAGATGAAATAAAAATAGAGGCTAAAAAAGATTATTTGACCATCACAGCTGAAAAATCAAGCGAAAATAATGATGAAGATAAGGATAAAAAATACATTCATCGTGAAAGAACTTATGGTAAATATCAAAGATCTTTTTACTTACATGACTTAGATTCTGACAACATTAACGCAGAGTTTAATAATGGAGTTTTAAAGATTGTTGTTCCTAAAAAGGACGAAGAAGAAAGCAAAAAATACATCGAAATAAAATAATTATAAAAATAGCAGGTTCAAACCTGTTTTTTTTATGTTTGACAAATATAATATATTATTATAAAATATACAGCGAAGCAGTACTTTATTATAAATTATAAAAAATGGTGATTTTGGTGAGTAAAAAAGAAAAGTTAAAAAAAGAATTAGAAGACTTAAAAAAACGAAGAAATGAAGCTATAAAAAGTAAAAAAAACGTATATGAGGCAGATGAAAACACACTTAAAAGTAATAAAAAATATCATTGGCCGTTGTTTTTTGGATTAAAAATCCAAAGGGTTTTCTCTGGATATAAACTTCATGTTTTAAATGAACTTCCAAAGACTTATGTAAACGCTAAAAAAGAAGAGTTAAACGTCTTTGATAGACCAATTATTTTTGCGCCTAACCATGTTAGAAAAAAAGATATAGAAATGCTTTTAGAAGTAATTAAAAAACATGTTATTTTATTATCAGGTGACTTTGAAAATCTTCACGGTACCTTTAGTGGTTTAATGCTTGAGAAAAATGGAATCATATATTTTGATATGGAAAATCCTTATGACAATGATGATCTTAAAAAAGACGAAAAATATTTAAAAGAACTAGAAGAATATATAAAATTAACAAACGATCCAGTGTTAATTAGCGAATATGAAACTGAAAAGAGTAATTATAATAGAAAGATAGAAAATATAATAAACGATAGAGAAAATGTAAAAGAAGTTGAAAAACAAGTTTTAAATGCTGGAAATAACATAATTAAATTTTATGAGGCATCTTGGAACTTATCTCCTAACAAGTTATTATATGATGGATATTTTTCACTTGTTCAAACAGCGGTTAATACAAACGCTTTAGTTATTCCTATTGCGTTTGAACAACCCGTTGATTTTGATATGAAAGATAAAGACATTTATATAAAAATAGGCAATCCAATAGATTTTTGTGAATATTTTTCAAAACAAAAAGATGATGAACCTTTAAGTTTTTCTGAGAAAAAAATAGGTCTTAATATCATTATGGATAAGATTGGTAATTTGCTTTTAGATATATTAGATGAATATGCGGTTGTAAAAAGAAGTGACATACCAAAAGATTATTGGGAGAATTATAAAAAACATGTTTTATCAGAATGGAAGTTTAATGAAGATGACATAAATGAAAAACACTTTGTTGATAAAACGAAAGTAGAACAAAAAGAAGTTTTCGATCATTTAAATAAGTTAGAAATTAGTAAAAATAATGCCTTTTTGTTAAACAAAAGAAACCATCATTAAACATCTGATGGTTTTTATTTGATATACTTTGGTATTCATGGTATACTTTTATTGTATGATGGAGGACGTTATGACTAATCTTTATTTCCCAATATGTGCGGTTTTTTTAAACATATTAATTTTTATTGTTTTTTTCTCTAAAAGAAGAATAGAAAGTAGTGAGACCAAAGCTTATTCATTATTGATTATAATAGCACTTTTAGAGTCGGTTTTAGCATGTGTTTTAGTTGTTTTAATGAATTTATTTGGAGTTCCAAACTATATATATAACATTCATAGAATTGATTATATATTAATATTATTATGGGTATGGGCTTTATTTAATTATGTTTTAATAGTATCTTTAAATAATAATAAAAAGTTAAGGCTAGCTATTCAAAAAATAACAATGATTGTAAACATAATAATATTTATTAGTTTCTTTTTTCTAAAAGTTAACGTAATTAATGAAAATGGGATAATAGATACTAATGGTGAAGCTATGAACGTGCTTATAATATCATTAGGTATTTATATTGTTTTAATTTTAATATTAATGTTTAGGACACTTATAAGAAACATCAAAAGTTCTAATAACAAAAAATTTATACCATTGTTTATTTTAGCAATACTAGGTATTATAGCACTTTTTATAAGGAGCATAGCACCAGAGGTATTGATAATATCATTGATAGCTGCTTATGCTGATTTAATCATGATATTTACAATAGAAAACCCAGACGTTAAAATGATTTATGAATTAAATAAAAATAAAAAGCTCT